>JBPCRG010000566.1:0-13309 GCA_050997095.1 Thermomicrobiales bacterium
CTGCAGGAGAACGTGGCCGGCAACCGGGTCGTACGCTCCTTCGCCCAGGAGGACGAGGAGAACCGTCGGTTCGAGACCGAACTGGAAGAGCTCTTCGCGCTCAACCTCCGCGCCGCCAAGCGCTGGGCCTGCGCCTATCCCGTGACGCTGCTGTTCTCCGGCGCGGGCCTCGGCGCGGTGCTCTGGCTGGGCGGGCGGCAGGTGCTGGCGGGCACGCTCTCGATCGGCACGCTGGTGGCCTTCAACCGGTACATGACGCTTCTGAACGAGCCGGTCCGCTGGCTCGGCTTCGTCGTCAACCGGATCGCCCGCGCCATCGCCTCCGGGGAGCGGATCTTCGAGACGCTCGACACCGCCCCCGCGATCGTCGACGCCCCCGACGCCGTCGCCTCCGGGCCGATCCGCGGCGAGGTGCGCTTCGAGGGCGTGACCTTCGCCTTTCCGGGGACCCGCCGCGACGCGCTGGATTCGGTCTCCTTCACCGCCGAGCCTGGCTCGGTCGTCGCGCTGGTCGGCCCCACCGGGTCGGGCAAGAGCGCGGTCGTCGGCCTGATTCCGAGATTTTACGATGTGACCGTAGGCAGGGTACTGATCGACGGCCGCGACGTGCGCGACCTCTCGCTGCGGTCGCTGCGGAGCCAGATCGGGATCGTGATGCAGGAGTCCTTCCTCTTTTCGATCACCATCCGCGAGAACATCGCCTTCGGCCGCCCCGACGCCACGCTCGACCAAGTGATCGCCGCCGCGACCGCCGCCCAGGCGCACGGCTTCATCTCCGCGATGCCGCAGGGGTACGACACGGAGGTCGGCGAGCGCGGCGTGACCCTCTCCGGCGGGCAGAAGCAGCGGATCGCGATCGCCCGCGCGCTCCTGCTCGACCCGCGCATCCTGATCCTCGACGAAGCGACCTCGAGCGTCGACACCGAGACCGAGGCCGAGATCCAGGCCGCACTGCGGACCCTGATGGCGGGCCGCACCTCCTTCGTGATCGCCCAGCGCCTGACGACCGTCGAGGACGCCGACCAGATCCTCGCGTTCGCGGACGGCCGGGTCGCCGAGCGCGGGACGCATCCGGAGCTGCTGGCGGGCTCGGGGTTCTACCGCGAGCTCTACGACCTGCAGCGCCGCGAGGAGGAGGACGCCGTCCCTTCCCCGGACCGCGAATCCTCCCCCATCGACGGACGGAGGGGCGCGGACTGATGCAGAACGTCGATCCCGACGATCTGATGGGCAAGGCGTACGACGCCCGGGTCGCGCGCCGCCTCTTCGCCCTGATGGGGCCATACCGCCTGCGCACCGCTGCGACGGGGCTCCTGATCGTGCTCGTCACCGCTAGCGACCTGCTGCTGCCGGCGCTCTTCAGCCGGGGCATCGACGAGGTCACGGGGCTCCGCCGGGCGGGCGCCCTCGATCTGCTCGGCCTGGCCTTCATGCTCACCCTGGCCGTCCGCTTCGCCGCCAGCTGGGCCGAGTTCTATCTCATCTCGTGGCTCGGCAACCGCGTCGTCTTCGATCTGCGCAACCGGATGTTCCGCCACCTCCAGACGCTCAGCGTCAGCTACATCGACCGCCGCGGCGTCGGCTCGATCATGAGCCGCCTGCAGAACGACGTCGGCGTGATCAACGAGTTCTTCGGCGACGGCGTCACCGGCATCTTCAGCAACGCCCTGATCCTGATCGGGATCGTCTCGATCATGCTTTGGACGAACTGGCAACTGGCCCTGCTCGCCTTCGCCGTCCTGCCGCCGATGATCGTCTTCGTCCGGATCTGGCGGCGCTCCGCGGTCGAGACCTACCGCGCGACGCGGCGGACCGTCTCGGCGGTCAACGCGAACCTCGCCGAAAGCATCGGCGGGATGCGCGTTGTCCAGGCCTTCACCCGCGAGCCGGTCAACGTCACCGCCTTCGACGGCCTGAACCGGGCCACGCTCGGCGCCTCGGTCGACGCCGCCTGGCTCTCGTCGCTGCTCTTTCCGGTCGTCTCCCTGATCGGCGCGGTCGCGACCGCGACCGCGGTCTACGTCGGCGGCAGGCTCGCGCTGAACCAGACGATGACCGTCGGCGAACTGGTCCTCTTCATCGCGCTGATCGACCGCTTCTTCGAGCCGATCCGCGACCTCAGCCAGCAGTACAACGTGCTCCAGGCCGCGATGGTCGCCGGCGAGCGCATCTTCGAGGTGCTCGACGTCGAGCCCGAGGTGCAGGACAGACCCGGCGCGATCGACCTGCCGCCGATCGCGGGGCGGGTCGATTACAGCCATGTCACCTTCGGTTACGGAAAGACGACGATCCTCCACGAGATCGAACTGCACGTCGCCGCCGGCGAGACCATCGCCTTCGTCGGCGAGACCGGGGCCGGCAAGACCTCGATGGTCAACCTGCTCCTCCGATTCGTCGATGTCTGGTCCGGGAGCGTCGCAATCGACGGCCACGACGTGCGGGATGTGACTCAAGGGTCGCTGCGGTCGCAGCTGGGGATGGTCCTGCAGGACACGTTCCTCTTCGGGGGCACGATCCGCGACAACATCGCCTTCGGCCGCCCGGAGGCGACGCCCGCCGAGATCGAGGCCGCGGCGCGGGAGGTGGGCGCCCACGACTTCATCGCCGGGCTGGCCGAGGGGTACGACACCCCGGTGCCGGAGCGGGGCGCCGACCTCTCGGTCGGCCAGCGCCAGCTGCTCTCGTTCGCCCGCGCCCTGCTGACCGACCCGCGGATCCTGATCCTCGACGAGGCGACCAGCAGCGTGGACACCCAGACCGAGCAGCTGATCCAGCGCGCGCTCGCCCGCCTGCTCGACGGCCGGACCTCGTTCGTCGTCGCCCACCGCCTCTCCACCATCCGCCAGGCGGACCGCGTCGTCGTCATGGGCGGCGGCCGCATCCTGGAGCAGGGCAGCCACGACGATCTCATCGCCCGCCGCGGCCACTACTTCGCGCTATACACCATGCAGTGGCGGGGCGACGTCCCGGCGGCGTGATCCGCCGGGAGTTGACGGAGCCTTTCGGGGTCCGGGCGGCAGATGCTTGCCGCTTCCCGAAGTCAGACGCGCCATGGGTTCCGGATTGGTTCGCCAATCGACAGGCGCCTTCCCCCCCACCGTCATTCCGAACGGAGCCCGCAGGCGGAGTCGCGGGGTCCAGGAATCTCTTCGAGCGCAGCGAGAACCGTCGTCGGTCGGGCAAATGACACATGACGTTGCACAGAACACTGAGGCGCGAAGGATCTCGTCGTCCCCGTTTCGGTCAGTCGATCGACGATGGACGAAGCACCGGGGCGTGTCTTTCAACGCGACGATTGTCGCAGGGACCCGATCCGAGACGACCGGCGACAGTCGGTCTCAACCGACTTATGATGACTGAGCCGGGCGCCCTCTGGGCGATTTCCAACCCCGCGCGGGAGGGCGCGATGGTCGTCATGAGGAGCCTCGGGCGGCCGTCTCCGCCACGCGCATCGCGCGGCCGCCGCCGCATCGCCATCGACATGGAGGACGCATGATTCAACTCGGCATCATCGGCTGCGGAGACGTGGCGTTCCGGAGCTACGTCCCCGCGCTCGAATCGCTGAAGGGCGAGGCCCGGGTGGCGGCCTGCTTCGACCCGCTGGCGGAGCGCGCCGATCGTGCGGCCGCGCGCTTCGAGGGGGCGACGCCGTACACGACCTACGACCGGTTTCTGGCCCACCCGGGTCTGCAGGGCGTCTTCAACCTGACGCCCGCCCCGCTTCACCGCGAGACGACCGTGGCCGCGCTCGACCACGGCCTCCACGTCTTCACCGAGAAGCCGATCGCGGGCGGCGTCGAGGACGCGCAGGCGCTGATCGCCCATGCCGACAAGCTGGGCAGGACGCTTATGAGCGCGCCCGCGATCATGGCGTCCCGCCGGTTCCGATGGTTGAAGGACATGGTCGGCGAGGGCCGGCTGGGGCGGTTGACGCTCGCGAACGCGCAGATGGCGACCATGGGCCCGGCCGGATGGCGTGCCTACACGGGCGACCCGGCGGTCTTCTACGCCGCGAACGTCGGGCCCGTGCTCGACATCGGCGTCTACGCGCTGCACGCGATCACCGGGCTTTTCGGTCCGGCGAAACGCGTCCAGGCGTTCGGCGGCATCGCGATCCCCAAGCGCAAGGTGCTGATCGAGCGGCTTGCCGGGCAGGAGATCGACGTCCAGGGCAGCGACATCATGATGATCCACCTCGATTTCGGCGGAAACGCCTTCGCCCAGCTGCTGGCCAGCTTCGCGGTGCCACGGAGCAAGGTTCCCGGGCTCGAGATCCACGGCACGAACGGCACGGTCAGCATCGCAATGGATCAGTGGTACAACGGCGACGGTCCGGTCGACGTCTTCCTGCGCGACGATTCGCTCCTCGGGATGGAAGGCTGGATGGAGGGCGTCGCCGCTCCAGAGGCGGGCCCGCCCAGCAACATGCTCGGGGCCGGGCCCGCCCATTTCGTGGCGGTGCTCGAGGGCAGGGAGCGGCCGATCCTGACCGCCGAACACGCGACGCACGTGCTCGACATCGTGCTGACCGCGAACCGGTCCGTCGCCGAGGGGCGGGCGTTGGAGACGTCGACCGGATTTTAGGCAGACGATCGGCCCGCAGGGGCATTCACCGAAGGAGAATCATCGTGGCGGCAGAACCGATCGCGTTGCAGCTGTACACAGTCCGTGATCTGGCGAAGGCGGATTTTCTGGGCACGCTGCAAAAACTTGCGGACGCCGGCTACACGGCCGTGGAGTTCGCGGGCTATTGGGGCGCGCCGGCCAAGGAATTGCGGACCGCCCTCGACGGGATGGGGATCCGCGGGATGGGCGCGCACACGGCCTACGCCCTCTTCGACACCGAGATGGAGAGGACGCTGGAGACGCTGAACGTCATCGGCTGCGAGTATGCGACGGTGCCGTGGCTCGAACCGGCGCAACGGCCGACGACGGCCGACGCGGCGCGCGCGCTCGCCGAGACGCTGAACGCGTGGGGCGAGGCCACCCGGGCCGCGGGCATCCGTCTGGGCTACCACAACCACGACTTCGAGTTCGCCCGGGTCGGCGACTCGACGGTCTACGATCTGCTGGCCGAGAGGACCGACCCGGGGTTGGTCGACCTGCAGCTGGACGTCTATTGGGCGCAGGTCGTCGGCGGCGACCCGGCGGAACTGATCTCGCGGTACCCGAACCGGATGCCGCTGCTGCATGTGAAAGACGTCGCCGCCGACAACAAGACCGACGCGCCGTTCGGCGAGGGCATCGTCGACTGGGCGCGCGTGCTCTCCGTCGCCCGGAAGAACGGCACCCGCTGGTGGATCGTCGAGCAGGACACGCCGGCCGACCCGATCGCGGACGTCACCCGCAGCCTGAACAACCTCAAGGCGGCGCTGGCGCGGCTGGAGGCCTGAGTCTGGGCGCGGGCGGCCTGCGAGCGACGGCGCTCCGTCGCGCGTGGCCGTCATGGAGCACAGTTTGGTGGGGGCGGGCCTCCGTGCCGGCCCCTACCCTAAGAGGAATGTTCAGATACGGCTCTGTGGACGACGCGCAGTCGAACTTCAGCCGACAGTACCCCCCAATACGGACTTCCCGTCTATCCGAGGACCTCCGTCAGCGCCTCCGCGATCGCGCCGACGACCTCGTCGCACTGCGCCTCGGTGATGATCAGCGGCGGTGTGATCGCGATCCCGTCGTTGCTTGCGCGCACGATCAGGCCGCGTTTCCGGGTCGCCTCCTGCACGCGGCCGCCGACGTTCAGCGCGGGGTCGAACTTGGTCTTCCGCGCCTTGTCGGCGGTGAACTCGACCATGAACATCAGACCCTTGCCGCGGACGTTGCCGACGTAGGGCCGGTCGTCGAGTTGGCGGTGCAGCTCGCTCAGCATGTGCTCGCCCTGGACCGCCGCGTTCGCGGGCAGGTCCTCGTCCTCGATGATCTGGATGTTGCGCAGCGCGACCGCGCAGGCGACCGGGTGGCCGGAGTAGGTGAAGCCGTGCATGAACATGCGGTCCGGCGCGCTCATCACGTCGAAGATCTCGTCCGAGACGGCGACGCCGCCGAGCGGGATGTAGCCGGACGTGACGCCCTTCGCGAACGCCGCCAGGTCGGCCTCGAAGCCGTAGGTCTGCTGCCCGAACATGCGGCCGGTGCGCCCGAATCCGCAGATCACCTCGTCGGCGATCAGCAGGATCTCGTGCTTCTTGAGGATCGGGGCGATCTCCTGCCAGTAGCTCGGCGGGGGGACGACCACGCCGCCCGCGCCTTGCACCGGCTCGCCAATCATCGCGGCGATGCTCCCGGCGCCCTCCCGCTCGATCAGCTCCTCGAGCTCGCCCACCAGCTTGACGACGAAGTCGCTCTCGCTCAATCCCTCGCCGTTCCGGTAGTCGTACGGCGCGCTGAGGTGGACGAAGCCCGGGACGGCCGGTCCGAAGCCTTGGTGGTAGGCCGGGATCCCGGTGGCGGCGAGCGCGCCCATCGCGATGCCGTGGTAGCCCATCTGGCGGGAGATGATCTTGACCTTGTCCTGCCGGCCCTTGAGCCACCAGTAGTAGCGGGCGATCTTCAGCGCCGTCTCGTTCGACTCCGCGCCGCCCGAGGTGAAGTGGAAGTGGTTGAGGGCGCCGGGGAAAAGGTCGGCCAGTTTCGCGGCCAGCTCAATCGCGGGGGGCGCGGCCAGACCGAAGAAGGTCGGCACGAAGGCGACCTCGTCGATCTGATCGGCCGCGGCGACCGCCAGCTCGTGCCGGCCGTGCCCGACGTTGACGTTCCAGAGCCCGGCGAAGCCGTCGATGTACCGCTTGCCCTCGCTGTCCCACAGGAAGACGCCGTCGCCGCGCACGAGCACGAGCGGGCCGTGCTCCCTCACGCTCTTCAGGTTGGAGACCGGGTGCAGCATGTGCGCCTTGTCCTTGGCGACAAGGTCGGTGGTGTTCCACGTCTGGACGGTGGCCATCTGGGGTGTCCCTCCACTAGAAGAACGCTGCGGGAACGCCGACGAGACCGCAGGCGTTCCGGCGTCTCGCTCTGGAACCGAATGCCGAATTGTCGCGCAGCCCGCGTAAGGCGTCCATGCGGCTGACGTCCGGTCGCATTGAAGGATGGAGCCGCATCGCGTGCAGGGGGATCTCAGGCGGTATAGGATGGACGAAAGGCTCCGTCGGCGGCAAGACGAGGACTGTTGAACATGGTCGCGGAACGAAAATACATCGACCTCGAATCCCATCCGGACCTGACCAGCGTGGTCGACCTCGCGGTCGCCAGCGGCGCATCGTTCGTGATCCGCCGCGCCGGGAAAGAAGTCGCCCTGGTTCAGCCACTTGAAGCCGAAGACGACGACAGGCTCGAGGCGGAACGGGCGGCAAGAATCGAAGAGGGGTTTCGGGCGACCGCGGGCGGTTGGGAGGAGAACGTCGACGTGGACCGCTTTTTGGAGGCCAATCGGGAGAGCCGCGGGAATTCGTTCCGCGATTCGATTCCATGGGATATCTGATCGACAGCGATTGAGTGATTGATCACCTGGCGAATCGGAGAGGCGCCACCGACCTTCTTGCCCCGTTGGCTCCGCTTGGCATGTCCGTCAGCATCGTCACGTACGGCGAGATCTATGAAGGCGTGCTGTTCAGTCGTCGGCCGGCGGAATCCGAGGCGTCGTTCCTGAACTTTCTTCGATACGCGGACGTCCTGCCGCTCGACGAAGCGCTCATGCGGCGTTTCGCCGGTCTTCGGGGTTCACTTCGAAAAAAGGGCGAGAAGATGGCAGATCCGGACCTGATCATCGCTGCGACCGCGCTCCATCACGATCTGACCCTGGTCACCCGCAACCTGAAGCATTTCACGCGAATTCCAGCGTTGAAGCTCCACCCGATCCCGGAATGATGCGTGGAGTTGCCGCGCGCTTCGGTTTGGAGCTGCAGGCGGCTCATGACGGAAAGGGGCCGGGCGAACGGCCCCCCATCCCCCGGCCCCTTCCCCCCGACCGACAGGGGGAAGGGGAGACGGCATCGGGCGTCCATCCCTGCGGACAGCCTGTCGCCCGGCTCAAACCCGGTCCAATGCACGGCGTGTGCTTGGATGACGTTGGTAGACTTCGTGTCGAGCATGAGGCTCCGCATGCTTCGACGCGCCGCCGTGCGCCCGCGTCACGGTATCACCGCGCCGGATCCGATCGCCGGTGCCGAAAGGACGACGCCCATGACCCGCCGTTTCGCGATGCTCTTTGCGCTCGCCGCGCTCCTGCTCCTGCCTTCCGCGGGGCGGGCCCAGTCCGCGTCTGGGACGCCGGAAGCCGTCGGCGCGGAGGAGTGCCGAACCGAGCCGATCTCCTTCGAACGGCTCCAGTCGATCGCCGCGACGCCGGTCGCCGAGACGCCGACTCCGGAGTCGGCCGCCAGCCCGACCCCGTTCGCGATGCCGGCCGGCGATGCGGCCGACGCGCAGACGACGGCGGCGGTCACGCGGACCGTGCGCGAGTTCATCGCCTGCCTCAATGCGGGCGATGTCCTGCGCACGCTGTCCCTCTATTCCGACGCGTACATCGCGGCGGCGGTCGGGCCGAGAGGAATGCCGCAAGACGCGTACGCCGTGCTCGGACGGCCGACGCCGGCCGCCGAAGGCGACAAGACCGACCTCTACGACATCGGCGACGTGCTGATCCTGCCGGACGGGCGGGCCGCGGTCCTCGTCGTCGGGGACAACCGGAGCAGTCCCGACCCGGCAAAGCCGGCGCTTTTCTACCTGACCAGATCGGGCGACCGCTGGCTGCTCGACGATTTCGTGGAGACGCAGCCGAGCGCCACCCCGGCGCCGTAGGGTGTGTCGGCAGAGAGGTTCCGGACTCCTCACGCGAGCGTTCGCGCCGCCCCGCACGGAGTTGAGCATCACCGAGAGGGCACCCGGTTCAGGGCGTGTCTTCAACGTGACGACTGTCGCTCGGACTCATTCCATGCCTCGTTGGCGACGGTCGGTTTCAACCGACGCATGATGACTGAACGCGGGGTTTCAACCCCGCGCGGCAGGGCACGACCGCCCGCATGAGGAGCCCGGACGCCCATTGCGGATGGCCCATCCGCGGTCGTCGTTGACAGATGATCCGGGGAGGCGTACTGTCCGGATCGGTGCCGGTGGACCCATGGTGATACGGGTTCGCCGGCGCTTTCATCGTTGATCGGGAGCATCATGGACACCACGGCGCGCGACGCGTTCCTCGACGATCCTCTTGTCGGCGCGCTCTCCGTGCTGCGGCCGGACGGGTCGCCGCACGCGGTTCCCGTCTGGTACCACTGGGATCGCGGGCGCATCGTCGTCTTCGCCGATGCGGGCTCCGGCTGGGTGGGCTGGCTCGAAGCCGATCCGCGGGCGGCGTTCACCGTCTTCGAGCACGTCCATCCGCTCCGCGCGGTCTACATCCGGGGCGATGCGTCGGTGCGGCGCGGCTCGCTGCCGGAGCTTCGCGACGAGATCCGGGGGATCGTCGCCCGGTACCGCACAGCCGACAAGGTCGAGGCCACAATCGACGAGTACGGCGGCGGCAAGGCGGTCGTGACGATCACGCCGGGGAGCATCCGGTTCATCCCCAACTCCTGATCTGCGCCGAGGCGGACCGGCGGCGCGGTCACGACAGGTCGAGCGAGAGGTGGATGTCGCCGTCCCGGACGCCGTCGTCCGCGAATCCGCAGGCGCGATAGAGGCCGATCGCGTCCTGCCAGTCCTCCGTCGTCTCGACGAGCACGCGGCGGAGCCCGAGTCCGCGCGCGGCCCCGAGCAGGTGGTGCACGAGGCGCCTGCCGAGACCTTGGCCGCGGCAGGATCGGTCCACAGACACCCGCACGAGCCGCCCCACGCCCGGCCTCTCCGGCATCAACGTGCCGGTCCCGACGAGGCGGCCGTCCCATTCCGCGACCACGACGACCGCCCCGCGCGCGACGTAGCTCTTCATGACGTCGTTCAGGTCGGGGTTCAACGCGGGGTCGATCGTGCCGAAGTGGTCCTTCAGACCGGCGAGGACGAGCGCCTTCACCGCCGCCTGGTCCGTCCCGCGGAACGCGCGGATCTCGATCGCGGCCGGTCCGGTCATGCGCTGCGCTGTCCCGCTTCGGCAAGTTCCCGGGATTCCCGGGGCTCCCGGCGTTCACGGACATCGGCCCAGGCGATCGCCTCCTTCGCGACCAGGCGCAGCTCGGCCCGAAGTTCGTCGGGGCGGCGCACGATCAGCGGCAGCCCGATCCGGATCAGCAGCCTGGCCAGCCATTCCAACTGATCGGCGCGGCAGCGCATGAGCACGCCGCCGTCGACCGCCTCCAGCGTCGCGACCGTCGGCGCGACGCGCTCCCTCGCCTCCTCCAGCGTCGCCAGCAGCAGCACCTCGACCGTCCAGAACCCCGGCGCGCTGGCGACGGCGGCCTGGACGAATGCCAGCGGGTCGAACCCGGCCGGACGGTCGAACGTGGCCTCGACCGGCGCGACCTCGGCGATCCGGTCGAGGCGGAAGACCCGCATCGCCTGGCGCAGATGGCAGTAGCCGGCGGTGTACCAACGCCCGGAGAGATGGACGAGGCCGTACGAGTCGAACTCCCGTTCGGTGAGCGCGCCCTGGACGTCGCCGTAGCTGAGCCGGACCTGGCGGCGGCGCTGGGTCGCCTCGCTGAGCACGCCGATGGTCGACCCGCGCGGCGCGGTGGGCGGTTCGGGCAGGTCGAAGATCAGCGAGTCCTGGACGGCGGTCAGGCGGTGGCGCAGCGCCTCCGGCAGCACCCGCTCGACCTTGGCCAACGCGCCCTCGACCGCGGGGGCGGCACCGACGAGCCCCAGGCGCCTGGCGACGAGCAAGCCTAGCGTGACCGCAAGCGCCTCGTCGTCGGAAAACATCAGGGGCGGCAGCTTGAAGCCGTGCCGCAGCCGGTATCCGCCGTATCGGCCGCGCTCGCCCTCGACCGGGATGCCGAGGTCCTGAAGCATGGTGATGTAGCGCCGCACGGTGCGCTCGTCGACCTCCAGACGTTCGGCGAGCTCCGCTCCGCTGAGCCGCCCGCGCGACTGCAGGAGCTCCAACGCGGCCAGCACGCGGGTCGTCGGGTGGTACATGGACGTCCTTTTTTGCCAGCCCGCCCAATCAGGACGGTTTACGCCCGGTATCGCCCGTACACTGGAGGAGAGTCCACCGGGCGGCGACGGCGAGTCGATTCGATGTGGAGCAACAATGGAGGGCGCGATGATTTTCGGCAACCCCTTTGACTTCGAGATCCATGCGCGGCATCGGATGGAGCAGGAGCATGCGGCCGCCGAGAGGCGCGCCCTTCTGCGCCTGCAGCCGCGAGGCGACGGGTCCAGTTCGATGCCGGGAGGATTGCGCCGCGCCATCGGCTGCCGGATGATCGCGCTCGGCGAGGCGCTTGCGGGCGGCAGGCCGGTCGCGGCTCGGGCGTCGGTCTGCTCATAGGTTTGGCATCTTGCTTCGATGAAGGGGAGGAGTTCAGGATGGCGGGACGGACGGGTCTGGTGGTGATCGACCTGCAGGCGGCGATGCTCGCGGAGGAGCCGCCGGCGCACCGGCGGGAGGAGATGCTGGCGGCGGTCGGGGATCTGCTCGCGAAGGCGCGGGCGGCGGAGGCGCCGGTCGTCTTCATCCGCCACCATGAGGAGGGCTACGAGCAGATGCAGCCGGGCCATCCCGGCTTCGAGGTCCATCGCGCGGTCGCCCCGCTGGAGCGCGAGACGATCATCGACAAGCGGACGGCCGACGCCTTCTGCGAGACCCCGCTCCAGAAGACGCTCGACGCCCTCGGGGTCGAGACCATCGTCGTCGCCGGGATGCAGACGCAGCTCTGCGTCGACACCACCTGCCGCAGCGCGCTGCACCGCGACTACGACGTCGTCCTCGTCGGCGACGGCCACAGCACCTGGGACACGCCAGACCTCTCCGCCGCCCAAATCGTCGCCCACGTCAACGCGACGCTCGCCGGGATGCCCCATCCGCGGCGCAAGATCGTGGTTCGCCCAGCCTCGGAGGTGACGTTCGGGTCGTAGGGACGGACCGCGCCGGACGTCCGCCGATCAGCGCCCCGGCTCACCGGCGTCACCTCGTCGTCGTAGGGGAGGGTCCCGTGCCCTCCCTCGCCCGGAGGGCGACATCTCGTCCCGATGCCGGACGCGTCGCCTCATCGAACGAGATCATGCCCTGAGGGGCATGGGAGGGCACGGGACCCTCCCCTACGACGACGGGGCGACTCTGGCCGGATCAGTGCCCCGGCGCCGAGGTGACGCCGGCGAGGTGGTCGAGGGTGGCGAGGAGGGCGTCGCGGTGGAAGTCGCGGTAGAAGGGGTCGACGAGTGTGGGGTCGGTGCCGGCGAAGCGCAGGGCCGCGTCGTAGCCGAAGCCGATCGCGGCGCCGGGATCGTCGGCGGCGCGCAGCCGCTCCTGCGTCGAGCCGGACTCGAGGGCGCGGCGGCAATGGCGCTCGACCTCGTCGAAGTAGGCGAGGTTGCGGGTCGGCAGCCCCGGGTCGCTCGTGCCGCCGTGGCAGGCGAGCACCGTCCGGGGGTCGAGCGCGTTCAACTTGGTCAGCGTCTCCCGGACGAAGAAGAGGCCGGCCGAGTCCGCGACGTGGGGGAAGGGGTGCTCCGCCGCGTCCGCCGCCAGCAGGAGCCGAATCTCGGGGATCCAGAGCGCGATCTGGTCGCGGGTGTGCCCGATCGCCTCGAACAGCTCGATGGTCAGATCGCCGCCGTCGATGGTCAGCGCGCCCTCGAAGGTGATCGACGGCGGCGAGAGCGTGATGCCCGCGAAGCGCGGGTCCGCGGCGCGGCGCCGCTCCAGTTGGCGCGCCGTCTCCGGGTCGCGGAGGATCTCCGCGGTCCGGCGGTGGCCGATGATCGGTTCGGTGAACGCGCAGTTGCCCCAGGCATGGTCGTAGTCGGCGTGCGTGTTCACGACCAGCAGGGAACGGCCGGCAAGGTCGGCCGCGACGAGGCCGACGATCTTGCGCGCCTGCTCCGGGGTCGTGGTGGTGTCGACGAGCACGAGATGGCGGTCCGTCGTGACCGTGAAGACGTCCACCTCGTCGCCGGCGTGGAAGACGCGGACGCGTGCATCCCAGCCGCCGTTCCCGGCCTCGGTCAATGGGAAGAGGTCGATGCTCATGCTTGTCTCTCCATGTTTCGATCGGCGTCGATCTCCGCGCACGGGGACGCCGAGGCTGGCGGAAGATCAGCCCTTCGCTGAGATGACAAGACAAGCCGCTGGATCGCGGGCGGCTGCAGGGGGGGGCGACGCGGACACCCCCACGAGGTGGTCGCTCCCTCTTTTTCCCAAAGAAAGCGGAGAGGGAAA
>JBPCRG010000025.1:0-8741 GCA_050997095.1 Thermomicrobiales bacterium
GGCTGTTCGCCGTGGTCGCCGTGCTCGGCTCGGTCTTCGGGATTCTCTTCGGGGTCGGGCTGCTCTACGGGAACCTGGCGATCCGCTCCGTCTTGCGCGTCTACGTCGACATCGTCCGCGGAGTCCCGTTGATCGTCACGATCTTCCTCCTCTTCTATCTTCCCGTCGCGTACGGAATCAACCTGAGCTCGTTCGCGTCGATCTCCCTGGCCCTCTCCATCTTCTCGGCCGCCCAGATGGCGGAGATCGTCCGCGGCGCGGTCACGTCGATCCCGAAGAGCCAGACCGATGCGGCCAAGTCGATCGGGTTGACGTTCTGGCCGCGCTTCCTGTCGGTCATCCTGCCCCAGGCGGTCCCGTTGATGATCGGGCCGTGGACGAATCTCGCGGTCGACATGTTCAAGGGCACCTCGCTGGCGATTCTCGTCAGCCAGGCGGATTTCCTCTTCTCGATCCAAAAGCGCGCGACCGCGAAGGGCCATTACCTCGCGTTCTACGTCGCGGCGATGCTCGTCTACTTCGTCTGCTGCTTCACCATCTCGCGCCTGGGCGCCTGGCTGACCCGGCGCATGCGGATCGGAATCGCGTCATGACGACGATCGGAAAGGGATCCGGCCGGTGATCTCGCCCAGCAGTCCGAACGCCGGAACCGACACCTCGATGGTGCGGATCGGCCAGGTCCAAAAGTATTACGGGAGCCTCCACGTCCTGCGCGGGGTCGATCTCGACGTCGCCCCCGGCGAGGTCGTCTGCGTGATCGGCCCCAGCGGGTCCGGCAAGACGACGCTCCTCCGGTGCATCAATTTCCTTGAGACGTATCAGGAGGGCCGCATCCACGTCGACGGGCAGCTCGTCGGATACCGGGAGCGGAACGGCCGACTGACGCCCGCTCCGAAGCGGGAGGTAGCCCGGCTTCGCACCGAGACCGCGATGGTCTTTCAGTCGTTCAACCTCTTCCCCCACATGACGGCGCTGCGCAACGTCACGTTCGGACCGATCAAGGTCCGCAAACTGCGCAAAGCGGACGCCGAACGACGCGGCTTGGAGCTCCTGGAACGGGTCGGCCTCGCCGACAAGGCGGACGCCTATCCGAACCAGCTCTCCGGCGGCCAGCAGCAGCGCGTCGCGATCGCCCGGGCGTTGGCGATGGAGCCGAAGGTGATGCTCTTCGACGAGGTCACGTCGGCGTTGGACCCGGAGTTGGTCGGCGAAGTGCTCGCGGTGATGAAGGACCTCGCGCAAAGCCACGGCGTGACGATGATCGTGGTCACGCACGAGATGCTATTCGCCCGGGAAGCCGCCGATCGCGTCGTGTTCATGGACCAAGGCGTCGTCGTCGAGCAAGGCCCGCCCGGTCAGATCCTCGACCGCCCCCAAAGCGATCGGCTCAAAGCCTTCCTCAGCCGCTTCAGGGGCGTCTGAACCGAAAGCCTTGGTGGCAGCCGATTCCGACATGCGTTGGCAAGACACCATCGTCGCGCCTCGTCCATCGTCAAATGACCGATCGCGACGGCGACGACGATATCGTCCGCACCTCTGTGCCATGAGCAAGATCAATCGGCATCGTCGCCGTTGACGAAGCGCCGCCCCCAACCCGTCATTCCGAGCGGAGCCCGCAGGCGGAGTCGAGGAATCTCTTTGAGCAAAGCGAGAATCGTCGTAGGGGAGCCAATGACACCTGAAGATGCGCAGATCTCTCAGCATGTCGGTAGGTGCCGCATGCCCGACTTGTCATTCGGACGAAGGAGGAGTCTCGTCGTCGCTCGTCACCTCAAGCAGTTCGCCGCAAACAGGACTGAACAGTCCATGGGACCGCGAGGCCTCCGATCGCAGTCGGTGCAAGCGGTGACCATTCCGGAGGCGACGGCCTTTGCCGCAGGCCCGGTTCCGCCGCTGTCGGGTCCATTTCCAACGCGCCGACTCCTCGGCAGCGGACTCCAAGCACCAGCGGTTGACACGATGACAAGGTGTACGTATGCTCCCTCCCAGAGATTTCCGCAACGCGACGTCGGTGACACGGACTGACCACGGATCGCCGTCGAGACGACGACTCGGTGCCCGGCGCCTTCGGTATAGGACTGCGACAGGGCCATGAACAGTCAGCTTTTCCCGCGTGCGGTCGTCGAGGGAGCCAAGTTCGGAGCCGTCACGCTGCTCCGGACGGCGACCGCGATCGTCTCCTCCCGGCCTCAACGCGGCGCCCGTCCCCCTCGGGGCCGTCTCTCCCCATGGGCCGCGATCCGGGACCAGCAGTGGCGGCTCCTCGTCGGTGTCACGACGGTCCTGGCTCCGGCCGTGCTGCTGGCGCTGCTCGGGCCCTCCGTGCCGGTGACGACCCCGGGTGTCCTCCTGCTCGTCGCCGTCGCGTTTTCCACCTATCTGGCGGATTGGGTCGGCGGCGTCACCGCGCTGGTTCTGTCGACGATCGTCCTCGACTTCTTCTTCGTCGGCGACCGCTCGTTCGCGAGCGCACCGAAGGATGCCGTGGAGGCGGTCGGCTACGTCGCCACCGTCGCCAGCTCGGCCGGTCTCGTCTGGTTGATCCAGTGGGTCAAGCACGAGAGCCAGATCGACCGCCAGGCGGCGATCGCCGCCCGCGCCGCCGCGACGGCCCTGACGTCGATCGAGATCGCCGCGGCATCGCATGCCCAAGGCAGCGCCGCCAACCGCAATTCGTTGAATGAGGCGCTCCTCCGCTCCATGGTCACGATCAACCGCGCCCATGTCGGCATGCTCTTCTTCGCGTCGGGCGACACCGCCGGTCTGACCCTTGGCGCGACGTATGGCCTCGGCGCCTACGACGCCCCGGACATCACCTCCGACAGCGCCGTCGCCTTCGCCGACCACGTGGCCGCCGAACGCCGCTCCCGCATCTTCACCGATTTCGGCGCCGAGCCCGCCTTCAAGCAGAGCGGGCTGGCCGATGCCAACGTGCGCTCGCTCCTGGGCGTCCCCTTGATCGACGGCGACGACCGGCTGCTCGGAGTCGTGCTGGTCGGCCTGTTCGTCAGCCACCAATTCACCAAGACGGAGCTGGCGCGTCTGGAGGCGATCGCGAACCGGACGGCGGCGGTGCTTCAGGCGGCCGTCGGCATCGATCTGCGGGAGACCGCGCTGAACAGCGCCCGCGAGGCGAAGCGGTGGCTCGAGTTGGTGATCGCCGCGATGCCGGAGGCGGTGGTGCTCGCGGCCCCGCCCGACGGCAAGGTGATCGCGGAGAACCAGGCGGCGATTTCGCTGCTCGGATTCAGCATCGACCCGGAAGACAGGACGTCGATCGCCGACCGTCTCTTCCTGCCCGACGGATCGGTGCCCCCGGAATCGGAGCTGCCGATCCAAACCGCGCTGCGGACGGGCGAGATCGTGCTCGGGATGGAGCTCGTGGTGCGCCACGCGAGCGGTCTGGAGACGCCGGTCCTCGTCAGCGCCGCCCCCGTCAAGGAACTCAACGGGCCGATCGTCGCGGTGGTCGCCGTGTTCCGGGACATCGCCGAACTGAAGGAGGCGAGCCGCCTCAAGGACGAGTTCGTCTCCGTCGTCTCCCATGAGCTGCGTTCGCCGCTGACGCCGATCCGCGGCTTCGTCCAACTCGTCGCCAAGGACCTCACCCGCGAGGGGGGGCACGAATCGCACGTCAACCGTCTCAACTCGATCGCCGGCCACGTCGACCGGATGACCCGACTCGTCGACGACCTGCTCGACGTCTCCCGCCTCAAGTCCGGCTCGTTGGAGATCCGCAACGCGCCCACGGACCTTTTGGAGCTTTGCCGGGAGGTCGTGCGCGACCGGTCCACGACAAGCCCCGGCTGTCGCGTGATCCTTGAGGCGACCGGCCAGGCCATCGTCGGCGACTGGGACAGCGACAGGCTCTACCAGGTGATCGACAACCTGGTCGGCAACGCCGCGAAATACAGCCCGCCCGATGGCACGATCACGCTGCGCGTCGGCGAGGACGCGCGCTCCGGCGAGGCCGTGTTCAGCATTTCGGACGAAGGACCGGGCATCCACGGCGAAGACCGGGAACGCGTCTTCTCCGCCTTCTACCGCACCCGCGACGCGGCCTCCAGCCAGATCGCCGGACTGGGCCTCGGCCTCTTCATCTGCCACGAACTGGTGGTCGCCCACGGGGGCGTGATCGAAGTCGGCGAAAGCCAGTCCGGCGGTGCCGCGTTCACGGTCCGGCTGCCGCGAATCTCCCAGGCGGCCGCAGCCTAGCGGACCGCCGCGCGAGTCGGCTAACGGCCTCGGGTGCCGACGGGGGTCGCTCGCGGTCTCACGTGCCGGTGCCGCCGCCTTCGCGACGATCCGGCGACCAACGCGCCGATCATCAGGACGAACATGGCCCCGAGTCCCAGCAATCCGAGCTTGAACCAGTCACGGGCGGGCGCGACCGTGTTCGGGAGGGGCACTCCGGCCACGTAGCGGGAAAAGTGCGACACCGAGGCCGACACGCCGACGTCCGTCATCGTCGCGTTCCCCACGCCCTCAAGCGTCGACCCGTTGATCCAGTAGAGTCGCGTCCCCTCGCGGCGCTTCTTCGGATCGAGGGCGATGGTCAGGGTCGCCGGGTTCGCCAGCGTCTCCATCGCCCGGCCATCCGCCGAGGCGACCGTGATGTCGAACCCGGTCCCCGGCACCAGATCGATGCCCGCCCGCACGGGCAGCTTGCCGTCGGCGACCGGACGGATGGTCAGCGTCGACGGGCCCGCGAACGCCCCGGGCGGGATCCTGACGGTGGCGCCGCCGGGGGTCACCAGCTCCCCCCCCTCGGCGCCGATCACCTGCGAGATCAGCCCCTCATCCCCGGTCGCCGGAGAGAGCGTCGCGGTCGGCCGAACGGTGGCGGACGGTTTCACCTTGGGGGCGGGCGCCGAGGTCGGTGGCGCGAAGTCCGCGACCGTGGCCTTCGCGCCTTCCACCACGCCGCTTCCGTCGTCGGTCTGGTTGCGTTTCGACGCCCCGCGCTGCGTGGACGGCAGGGCGGTCGGTTGCACTGCGGGATCGACCGACTCCACACCTTTCGGATCGAGGATCGTGGTTCCGTCCCCGCGGTCGCCCGTGCCGATCGAGGCGGCGGCGACGTCCGGGACGGCCAGCGCCGTGACGTCGCTCCTGGCGCCGGCATCGCTGCTCGCGCCGGGATCGGCCGTGACCCGAATCATGCATTGACCGGAAGTGCCCCCCCCTTTTTCCGAAACGGTGAGAACGGCGTCGACGATCGCGCCGTCCGCCGGAGCGACCCACGAAAGTTCGACGCTGCCGCCGGCGGGCATGGTCCCCGCGATCGATGCGCCTCCGCCGGCATCGGCCGTGAATTCGATGTTCACGCCGCTGGCCGGAAAGGTGCCGGTCTGGGCGTCGACGCTGAGGTACCCCGATCCCGAGACGGTGATGGCGGCTTCACCTCCCGACGCGACGTTTTCCGGGCAGGCGATCGAAGCCGGGGCCGACGTCGGCGCCGGAGCGGAGGCCGCGGCCACCGTCGTCGACGCGCTCGCCAAGGTGGCTGCGGTTGTCGGGTCGCTCAATGTGAAGGTCACGACCGTCTCCGAGTCGGGCGTCGGTGCCATCCAATCCACGGTCGAGCCGCCGACCCCGGCGATCGATCCTCCGCCCGACGCCGGGAAAACCCCGGCGCTCGCGCTCAAGGTGGCTCCCGTCACCCCCTCGACCGCCACGGCGATCACATCGCCCCCGTTCACATTCCCCGGCACGCCCACGCTCGGAGTCTGCGGGTTGACATCCCCTCCCCCGCCGTCGACGTTCGTCGGCGTGAGGGCGTTCAACCCGTCCGCGATCGAGAGGGAATCGTCCGACGTCAGGTTTCGGCTCTCGACGGAGTACAGCACATCCCCGACCTGCCAATACACGAGGTCATAGATGGGAGTCTGGTCCCGATACGCCGGCGCGCCGTTGACGGTGGCGTTCTGCGTGAGCTGCACGTTGCGATCGAACTTGGAATAGGCCGGAACGGCCCCGCCGACGTTTCCGTCGATTTGCAGGAACGTCGGGGGCGAATCCGGCATCAGCCAATAAAGACTATAGGACCCGGACGACGCGCTGACCTCGGGCTCTCCCGCAAAGGGGGACGGAACGGAGCTCGGCGCCAAAACGTCGAATCCGAGATCGAGTCGGGCGGCCGTCTCCGCGCTCATCCATGCTGGGGATTCATGTCGGCTGGAGGGAAATTCGGATCGAGTAGGTGAGATCGACGCTGCCCTGACTGCGGGACTCCACATTGTCACAAGGAGGAGACACCATGCGATCGTCGGCATAACGGTGAGAAGTCGATGCCTGAGTCTGCCTGGACGTGAATTGTGATGTCGGCCCATCTCGCCACTCCCGTGCTCCGCCGCCCGCGCGCCGGTCCTGGGACGCCGCGCAGTCCTGCCCCAAGGCAACTGAACCACCCGGTGTCGGCGGTTGGAGAGTACCACCATTCCCAATGCGGGACGAGTTCATTGACAGTCCGTCATCTCACGTCCGATCCTTGCGCGGTCGAGTCGCAGACTCGTATAGTGTCGCAGCCTCAAACACGGCATCGAGACACAGTCAGACGCTCGCTCCGGTCCTCGGAGGCGTCGCAAACGGACCTATCTGCGACTCTCGGGGCTGATCGCCCGAAAGGATTGGATGTCACGTTGACCACCGATGCTTCTCAGCAGCCCCATGGCCTCCTCTCGCGCCGTCGTCTCCTTGAACACGGTCTCCGCATCGGCCTGGCGACCCCCGCCCTCCTCGCGCTCATGTCCCAGGGCGATGAAGCGTCCGCCGCGCCCGGCCCCGCGCCGTGGCTCGCGCGCGGCCGATCGCAGGAGTCTTCGTCTGGCACCTTCACGGGCGTGATCACGTACGGCTCGCCGGACATCGATCCCCACTCCTCGTACATCACGATCGGCTCCGCGATCTGCCTCGGCGTCTACGAGATGCTGATCCAGTTCAAGGGCGACAGCACGTCCGAGTTCGCGCCGATGCTTGCCCAGTCGTGGGAGGCGAACGCAGACAACACGCTCTTCACGTTCAAGATCGCGCCCTCCGCGACGTTCCACGACGGCTCGCCGTGCGACGCCGCCGCAGTCAAAGCCTCGTTCATCCGCTTTCGGCGCCTCCAGCTCGGGCCCTATCTCGTGCTCGCCCGATTCGTCGACAACCCGGAGGACCAGATCGTCGTCGTCGATCCGACCACGGTCCAGTTCAAGATGACGAAGCCGCAACCGATCTTCCTGTCGGCGATGGCCTCCTCATACGGCCCCTACATCGTCAGTCCGTCCGCGATCGAGAAGCACAAGACCGCCGACGATCCATGGGCGCATCAGTGGCTCCTCGCCAATGCCGTCGGAACGGGCCCCTATCAGCTGACCGAGAACGACATCAACACCCAGACGGTGATGAAGAAGTTCGACGCCTACCACGGCGGCTGGTCCGGCAACCATTTCGACTCCGTCGTGCTCCGGGTCGTCCCCGAGAACACGACGCGCCGCCAACTCGTCGAGCAGGGCCAGGCCGACATGGCGATCAACAACGTCACGCCCGAGGACAAGGAGGCGATGAAGAGCGAATCCGGCCTCACGGTGATCGAGTATCCGACCACCCGCGTCGACTGGAACATCCTCAACGTCGCCCGCCTCTCCGTCCAGGCCCGCCAAGGGCTCTGCTACGCCTATCCGTACGACGACATCATCAACGGCGTGCTCAAAGGTTTGATCAAGCGCACGGGGCCGATCGCGAGCACCGTCGTGGGCTACGACCCGGACGTCTTCATCTATTCGACCGACCTCCAAAAGGCGAAGACGCTGATGGTCGCGGGCGGCCTCAAGGAAGGCTCCACGATCGACATGATGATCGCCAGCGAAGAGGAGATCGACAAGTCCGCTGCGCAGCTCTTCCAGGCGAACCTCGCGCAGATCGGCTTCACGCTCTCCATCAATCAGGTCGACAGCGCCACGCTGAACACGATCATCCTGGGCGACCAGCCGGCCGCCGAGAAGCCGATGATCCTCGGCAGCTGGGCGTGGTTCCCGGACTACAACGATCCGTGGAACCAACTCGCGCCGAACTTCCTCAAATCGGCGATCGGCAACGGCGGCGGAAACGCGGGCGCCTGGTCGAACGACCGGTTCGAGACGCTCATGACCCAGGCGGAGGCCTACACCGATCTCACCCAACTCGCCAGCCTGATGAAGCAGGCCCAGGACATCCTCGTCCAGCAGGACCCCGCCGCCATCTTCCTCGGCGAGCGCCAATACTTCAGCGTCTTCCGCAAGGAGATCCAGGGCTACGTTCCGAATCCGCTCTATCTCGACAGCTTCAACTTCTACGAGATGTCGCGTGCCGCGGCGACATGACGCCGGGGATGATCCGGGTCCACGAATCGTGACGGGACGCCTCCCGATCTTGGCGGCGCTGGTGGACGGAGGACGGCCATGATCGTGCGGCTGGTGGTCAGGAGGATGCTCTTCCTGATCCTTGTCCTGTTCGGGCTCTCGGTCGCGACCTTCACGCTCTCCCACGTCGTGCCCGCCGATCCCGCCAGGATGATGGCGGGGCCCCGCGCGAGCGCGGCGAGCGTCCAGACCCTCCGGGTCAAGTACGGGCTCGACAAGTCCGTCCCCGTCCAATACGTCAACTACGTCAGGGGCGTGGTGCGCCTCGATTTCGGCACGTCGTTCTCCTCCCGCAAACCCGTGCGGGACGATCTTCGCCGCTACCTCCCTGCAACCGCCAAACTCGGCCTGTACGCG
>JBPCRG010000031.1:0-2591 GCA_050997095.1 Thermomicrobiales bacterium
GTCTTCGTCCTCAGGTCGAACACCGGGACTCAGATGGAGGGCGTCTTGACGAGCCTCCTGCCGGGCGTCGGCCGCAAGAGCGCCGTCGTGGAGGATCGCGCCGAGTCCCTCGATCGAGCACCGCAGACCGAGTCCGTCGAGGTCGCGATGGAGGAGGCGGAGGAGGCGATATCCGCCGTGATCGAGGGGGCCGCGCCTGTGACGCTGACGCCGCAGGGCTCGTACGTCCGCAAACTCCAGCATCAGTTGGCGGACCGGTACAACGTCGCCTCCCGAAGCAAGGGCAACGAGCCGAATCGGCGGGTGGAAATCTATCGCCAGGGGTTGCAGTAGCCGGTGCGAGGAACGTTCATCGTCTTCGAGGGACCCGATGGGTCCGGCAAGAGCACCCAGGCTCGGGCGCTCGCCGAGCGCCTTCAGGCGGGCGGCGTCCGTGTTCTGCTGACCCGCGAGCCTGGAGGAACCGAGATCGGGGAGCGCCTGCGCGGGATCGTGCTGGACATCGCGAATGCGACCATGCGTCCGACCACCGAGGCGCTGGTCTATTCGGCCGCCCGGGCGCAGCTTGTCGAGGATGTGATCCGACCCGCGCTGGAACTCGGAACGTGTGTCGTCTGCGACCGCTTCTCCGCTTCGACCCTCGCCTACTAGGGGGGTGGGCACGGGTTGGATCGGGCGCAGCTCACCGAATTGCAGCGATTCACGACGGGAGGCCTTGAGCCGGACATCCAGCTGCTGCTCGATCTGCCGGTCGAGCAGGGACTGCGTCGCCGCTATGCGGAGGGAGCCGTCAATCGTCTCGATTCGGCGGACCTCGAATTCCATCGCCGAGTCCGGGACTTCTACCTCAAGCTTGCCGCGGAAGACCCCGAGGGATGGCGGGTCGTCGATGCGACGGGCGATCCCGACGCCATCGCCACCTCCATTGGTGCGTGCATCGTCGATTGGCTGCGTGCTCATGGATGATCTAACCGGGCCGGACTTTCCGCGCCTGGACGATGTCGGCCGTCGCGGATGAGGCTCGTGATCGCCGTCGTGGACTCGTCCGACATCGAGCGGCTTCTGCGGGTGTTGGGAAATAGGGGCCATCGGGCCACGACCATCGATGTCGATGGGGGGTTCCTGAGGCAGGGAAACGTTACACTTTTCGTGGGCGTTCAAGAAACGTTCGTCGGAGAGGTGCTCGATCTGATCGGAGATGCGTGCCGCACCCGCGTCAGAGTGTTCGATCCCGTCCCGCCGCTCGCCGAACCTTCGGGGCATTTCGCGTCGCGACCGCTGGAGGAGCACTCCGGCGGCGCATCGGTGTTCGTCCTGCCGGTCGAGCGATACGAGAGATTCTCATGAATGCGGCGGGATCGAGAAGGACTTGGACGGAGCCAGGGAAGGTTGACGGATGGAGTCGGTGATTGCCCGCGGCATTCAGATCTTGTTGGCGTTGGGCGGCGCCTATCTCGTCGCGCTTTGGTTTGTGCTGATCGTCTGGACGTTCCGGGACATCGAAACGCGCAGCAAGAGCGTGGTGACGCAGGTTTTCTCGACATTGCTCGTCGTCCTGTTTTTCCTGCCCGGCGTTCTTCTGTATCTCATTCTTCGACCAAAGGAGACGTTGGACATCGCGTTCCAGCGCACGCTTGAGGAGGAATATCTTCTGCAGGATCTTGAGGAGCTTCCCGTCTGCTCCTCCTGCCAGCACTACATCGAAGACGACTTCATGATCTGCCCGAACTGTCAGTCGCGCCTCCGCGATCATTGCCCCGCATGCGCCAGACTCGTCGATCTGTGTTGGGCGATCTGCCCCTATTGCGAGACGGACCAGAGCCGCACGACGGTCGAGATCGTCCGCGTGCCCGAACCCGCCGCCCGCTGGATCGCCCCGACCGCCCTGCACCGAAGGATGTTGACCAGGGAGGGCCGGTCGGTCGCGGAACTCGAGCCCCCGGGCGCGCGCGTGCCCGAGGCGCTGACCGCGACGCGCACACAAGAATCCCAAATCGCCCCGCCGACCCAGCCGCCCGTGCGGCTCTTCGATCGCCGAAAAACTCGAGAGGCCGCCGCTCTCCTCGCCCGGAACGTCGCTTCGACCAACGGAAGCCACGGACCGTCCCAACCGGGAGTCGACCCCGAAACCACATCCCGCATGAACGGCGGCGTCCTGAACGGACGGGGCTCTGCCCAGTCTGCCGTCAACGGGCGGCAGGGGAAACGGGCGGATGACGGCAAGGACGCTTCTCCCGACTCGACCGGCAACCGCCAAGAACCCCCGAAGTCGCAGACTCCGTAGCATCTCGAAGTGATTGCGATTCTAGGACGACCGTGACCTTGAGTCTGACAGCGCAACCTTCTCGCGTCGGGTCGGCATCGCATCCGGCCGGATCCGAAAATTGAATTTTGATCGAAATGCCTCGTAAAAATTGGTGCTTCCCATCGAGACGAGACGAAAGACGTGGTCGCCGCGTTCGACCCGGATCACATCGCCGAATTCGAGGTCGGCGGTCGGTCGTCCGTCGAGGATGAGCGAAGCCTCATGCTTGGTCGCGAGCAGGAGTTCGATCACCGATGACTCGGCCGCGACGAACGGTGTGCGGATG
>JBPCRG010000090.1:0-3942 GCA_050997095.1 Thermomicrobiales bacterium
CGGGGAGGGCGGGGAGACGGGCGGCGGCAATGGACGGTCGGAGACGGGGGCCATGCCCGGCTCCCGGATCTCCGCGGGGATGAAGATCGCGCGACGCGCATCCGGGAGGTAGAGATGCCAGACGAGGAGCGCGCCCTCGAGATCGCCGAGCGCCTGACGGCGGCGCTGGGCCGTCGCGATGTCGTCGCCGTGCAGGCCCGCCGCCTCCATCGCGGCGGAGAGCGGGGTCGGCGCGGGGCCGGAGGCTCCGGAGAATTGGCGCCAGAGGCGCGCCGCATCGCCGCGCAGGCGTCCGATGACTGCATCCCGACGCTGGGGATCGGCGACGTGCTCCAGGATCAGCCTCGCCACCTCCTCGCGGGGACGGAGCCCGGGCACGATGCGGACGCCCCAGAGATCGGCCGCTGCCTCCAACTCGTTGTCGTCGAGCGTGGCGAGCAGACCGGCGAGCGGTTTGCCGCCGGACGCGCCCGCGGCGATCTCGTCGAGGACGCGGCGGAACCCGTGGCCGATCTCGCGGGGCAGGAAGAGCTTCGGCAGCTCCCCGACCGGCAGGGGGCCGTCGTCCCGCTCCCGGGCCACGATCCCCTTGTGGTAGAGCCGCGCGGCGACGGTGCGGACCTCCTCCTCGGGCAGGTCCAGACGGGTGGCCAGACCCGGGATGTCGAGCGAGCCGTCGTCCCCGCGGTCGAGGGTCGAGATCAGCGCGCGCTCGTCGGCGGAGAGCCGCTCCCAGATGTCGCGCACGCCGGTGGGATCGGCCATCGCCTTGTAGATCTGGGTCACCTGGGCGATCTTGTCCGTCGCCGTCACGTGGACCTGCCAGGCGACGGCGATCCGCCCCAGATCCTCCGGCGACCGCGAGTTCAGGCGTCCCATCAGGCTTCTCATGGCTGGAATTATAGACGCGTGGCAACTTCTGGTCGGTGCCGGCTTGACCCCGATGTGGCGTGCGCTGGACCAACCGGCAGCGGCGCCGTATAAGAGCGCAGAGGTGTGAAGGAGATGATTTCGCGGGAGCAGAGGCGATGACGGGCCTGATCGGCGGCAGTCCGGCGGTATCCAGCAGGCGGGCGGATGTGGTCGTCGTCGGCGGCGGGGTGGTCGGGACGTCGATCGCATACCGGCTAGCGCTGGCGGGGCGGCGGCCGCTGCTGCTGGAGAAGCGCGGATTGGCGTCCGGCGCGTCCGGACGCAACGGCGGGATGACCGGCGTGGGGTCGGCGATGTACTCCGAGGTCGACCGCGCGGTCTATGCGGTCACGACCGCCAACCTCGCCCTGATGCGCAGGCTGGAGGAGGAGCTGGGGGCCGACTTCGAGCTGCGGCTGCCGGGGACCGTCACCGTCGCGCAGACCGAGGAGCACGCCGCGCACCTGCAGGCGGGCATCGTCGCGCAGCGCGAGGCCGGGCTCGACGTGCGCTGGCTGGACCGGGTCGAGGCGCAGGCGCTGATGCCCGCGCTCTCCGACGCGATCGTCGGGGCCGAGTTCACCCCCGGGGCCGGGCACCTCTGGCCCTTCTCGCTCGTCCACGCCTTCGCCGCCGCCGCCCGCCGGCACGGAGCCCAGATCAGGACGTGGACCACGGTCGAGCGCCTGCTGCGGGCGGGGGACCGCGTGGTCGGCGTGGTCGTGGACGGCGAGGCGATCGAGGCGGACGAGGTCGTGCTGGCGACGAACGCCTACACCCCGACCCTGCTGCCGGAGCTTCCCTCCGGCGCGATCGTGCCCGCGCGCGGCCAGATCCTGGTCACCCCGCCCGTCCCGCCGATCCTGTCCCACCCCTTCGGCACCAATTTCGACAAGGAGTACGGGAGACAGACGCCGGGGGGTCAAATCTTGTGCGGGGGATTTCGCCGCCTCGACGAGGACGAGGGCCTGGGTCGCTATGAGGAGCGTGTGACCGCGCCCGTGCTCTCCGGGATCGCCCGTTGCCTGACCACCCTGTTCCCGCAGCTTTCCGGCGTCAACGTCGTCCGCTGCTGGGCCGGGATCATGGGCTTCACCGCCGACGGGCTGCCGCTGATCGGCCAAATGCCCGGAACTTCGGGCTTAACGCTGGCGGCGGGGTTCAACGGGGGCGGGTTCTCGTGGGCCGCGATCACGGGCAAGATCGTCGCCGCGGAGCTCACCGTGACGGCCCACGGCTTCGATCTGCGACCCTTCGCTCCGGGTCGGTTCGCCGGGAACGGAACCGCCTGGAGCAACCCGTTCACGGCCGGCGAGCGGTCGAACACGGCGGGGCTGCGGGCGGTGGCGGCGCCCGTCTGAAGTACGGGTTTCGGGGTTGGCCGTATTTCCTCCGGCCTAAACGCAGAGTACGGGCGACAACGGCTTCGGGAGTACGGAGCGTTGCCGCCCGGACACTTCACCGGAGGATCAATCCATGAAACGCTATCGTCGCCTGGGGAATATCCCGGCACGGAGCGCAGACGGCATGGCCAGCATCGACCCGATCATCGAGGACTTCCTCGACTACCAGGAGGGCCGCAACCTCTCGGTCTACACGCTGCGCAACTACCGCAGCACCTTCGCCAGCCTCAGGGCGTTCTGCGCGGGCGAGGGGTCGACCCCCGGTCCCGACGACCTGACGACCGACTTCTTCCGGCGCTACCAGTCATGGCTCCTGAGCGACCCCTTGGGCGTGCCACGGGGAGGCCGCACGGAGCGCCAGGCCGGCACGGTGGCGGCGCGGATGCGCCAGCTGAAGGCGTTCTGCCGGTGGATGGAGGAGGAGGGCGTGCTTTCGCACCGCATCAAGTTCACGCTGCCGAGGACCCCGTTCCGCAACCTGGAGACGCTGACCGAGGAGCAGATCACGACCATTTTCCGGTCACGCCATCTCGCCGGGGACTCCGCTCCGGCGAGGCGAAACCGGGCCCTGGTCAGCCTGCTGCTCGATTCCGGGCTGCGTCTGGCGGAGATCGCCGGCGTCGAGGACCAAGACCTGTTCATGAAGGCGGGCTGGGTCCGCGTCGTCGGCAAGGGCGATCGCGAGCGGGTGGTCCCCTTCTCGGACACCACGGGGAGGGCCATCGGGGAGTGGGTCAAGGCGCGGGACGCCGACCCCATCGCGATGAACGGGCCGGGTCGCGGCAAGACGTTCGAGCTCGGCCGCGAGGGCGTCCGGTCCGTGCTCGAACGGATCGGCGACGACATCGCCCTGCCTCTGCGCTGCCACCTGTTCCGGCACACGAGCGCCACGATGATGCTCAAACGCGGGATGGACGTGGCCATCCTGCAGAAGGTGCTCGGCCATTCGAGCATCGCGATCACGCAACAATATCTGCACCTGCGCCAGGAGGAGATCAAGGAGAAGCACCGCCAGTTCTCGCCGATGGACCAGTTCGCCGCCATGACTTCGGCCCCGAAGCGGCGGCGCTTTCTCTCCTCCGCCGGGAAGGCGATGGATTGACCACCCGCAGCCGTGCGCCGGGTACGAAAAGGGGCCAGGAAAAATTCCTGGCCCCGCACCTTGCTCCGCCGAGCTTCCGGTTCGTCCATCGGGTTGTGACGGGTCGGCCTCGAACGCTATGACTCACCGTCGCCCAGGACCGTGTCTTCGTCCGGACCGTCGAGCTCGGAAGTGGCGTCGTCGAGGAGCCGCTCCGCCGTCCCGTCGTGAACTTCCTGGATGACGACGTCGTCGCTGTCGATCGCATGGCGCACGTAGACCGCCGCCGCAATCGCGGCGCTCGAATCGTCGTCGGCCAGCCGGAACAGCCACTTCATGACGAGCCCGGTGATGTCTTCGGTGCCTCTGGTGCAGAGCGTCACGTGCTGGATGAAGATGCGGCCCAGGCGCTCCGCCGGCATCGTCTGGCCCACGTACCTGAGCAACTCCGGATCCAGGCGGGCGCGCAGCCTACAGTCCTGGCTGACCTTCAGCAAATCGCTGCTCATCTCCTCGGCCTAGGGCAGCGAAATGATCACGGCTTTC
>JBPCRG010000417.1:0-6535 GCA_050997095.1 Thermomicrobiales bacterium
TCGGGCAGAAGGCCCCGTCGTTTCGGCGTCCCGCGGCTGACGGTCAGCCGCACGACGCCGTCGCGAAGACCGGCGGCCTGCAGCGTCTGCGCAACGGCCTCGCCCAGCTCCGCATCGCTCCACGGCGCCGATAGATGGATCGCCGCTGCGCCGACCCGCAACCTGGTCAGATGAATGTCACGCCAGGGAACCACGCCGCTGGTCACCCGCATGGTCTCGAAGAGCCCGTCGCCGAGCGTGAAGCCCCGGTCGCGCGGATCCAAGCGCGCGCGCGACGCCGGCTCAAGACGACCGTTGATCCACAGCACAGGATCGTTCGTCAACATTCCTCGACCTCCGCGGCAAGCGCATGGAGGCCGGCGCGCGCCTTGGCGAGCGTCTCCGCGTATTCGGCGTCCGGATCGGAGTCGGCGACGATCGCGCCCCCGACCTGAAGATAAACCCGATCACCGGCGCAGACGAGCGTGCGGATGACGATGCTCGTGTCCATCGCGCCCGAAAAGCCGACGTAGCCGATCGCGCCGCAATAGAATCCGCGCGGCGCCGGCTCCAGCTCGCCGATGATCTCCATCGCGCGGATTTTCGGACAGCCCGTCACCGATCCTCCCGGGAAACAGGCGCGGACGAGGTCGATGGCGTCCAGCTCGGGCCGAAGCGTGCCCGTCACGGCGCTGACCATCTGCCAGACCGTGGCGAATCCTTCGAGGCTGAACAGCTCGGGAACCCGGATCGTGCCGATCTCGCAGACCTTGCCGAGATCGTTGCGCATGAGGTCGGCGATCATCAGGTTCTCGGCCCGATCCTTCTCGCTGGTCCTGAGCTCGTCGGCGAGCGCCCGATCCTCGTCGGGCGTGGCGCCGCGGGGCCTCGTGCCCTTGATGGGACGCGTCTCCGCACGTCTCGTGCGGGAATCGAGGTGCAGAAAGCGTTCGGGCGACGCGCCGAGCATCGTCGTGCCGCCCAGGGCCAGGTAGGCGCCGAACGGCGCCGGCGAGGCGAGCCGGAGGCGCTCGTAGAGCGGCCAGGTCGGACCGCGCCATTCTCCTTCGAGACGATGCGACAAATTGACTTGGTAGATGTCGCCTGCGGCCAGGTACGCCTGAGCGCGTCGAACCGCCGCGAGGTAGTCTGCTCGACCGACGTTGGAGCGCAGCCGCCGGGGCGGCATGCCCGCAACCGGCGATGACGCGTCCGACCGGGCGATGAGGTCTCGCATCTCGGGCGTGCGCGACGCAGCTCGGCGCTCGCGAGACCCGGGCATCTCCGTTTCGATGAGCCAATTCCGGCCGGTCAGATGATCTGCGGCCACCACCCGATCGTAGAAGCCGAGGTCCAGATCCGGCGACTCGCCGGCCTCCTCGACCAGGTGTGGGTGGGGCGCGGACCCGCCGCGGCCGAGCCCATACGAGAAGCACCCGATCGCGCCCCCAAGAAACGGCGGCAGGTCCCTGACGGGATCCACGCGCCAGAGCTGCAGCAGGCGCTGCACGACGTCCAAGGGATCGGCCGCGACGGTGACGGTCTTCAGGGGCGTTTCGAGTTCGACATGGCGTCCGCGGCCGCGCACGACCAGAAAGGGGTCGGCGGCGACGTAGGAATGGCGGCCGCGCTCCCCGTCGGGCAAGCTGCTGTCGAGGAAAACCAACCGCCGTCGATCCAGCAAGCGCCGGGCGGCTTGGCGCGGATGGAGCGCGATCTCGACCGCGCGCACGTTTGGCGCGGCGGGCGCATCCGGCAGTCCCAATTCGGCGAGCGCGTGCGACAGGGCGCCGGGCGGACAGGCGGGCGCGCCGCCGCGTTGAGACGACGATCCGCGAAAATCTGCTCCCGGCCCCATGGTCAATCACCGCCTCGCGAATGGCGCGGCCGCCCGGCCGCGCCCGCCGCGCCGCTCCTCCGCCGAGGCGGGTCGACGCAAGCGGATCGCGGGCGGACGCGGCGCGGTCCCATTCAACCACAGCTTCGTCGAATCGCCGCAGCCCACTGCGTGCCCAATCGGCTAGTGAAGTCATCTAAACCAACGATGCCTCACGCCTCGCCAGGACATGCTGGGTCTTCCGCACTTAAGGTGACGACGACCAACGGCCGTGCGTGGTACGATCGCCGGATCCCCTCCCTTTTTGAGCGACGGCACCCTCCACCTTAAGTGCGGAAAACCCGACATGCTTGACACATCGGTGTCCTCACCTCTGTCAGTCAATCGGGGCATGTCGGCTCGGAAAACGGCTTTCCATTCGCGATTTCGGGTCACATACCCGAGTAAGCGGAGATTCGCAGGCCAGCAAGCGATCGGTCTCCGGATCGCGGCGGATGAGCCGCAGCAGGGTGTCGGGGCTCGTCGGCATCCCCGGGTGGTGCGCCAAGCGCGCTCCCGCTTCGCCGCCGAGGGCGAAGGCAATGGCGCTCAAGGCGCGTCCTTGGCGGCGGCTCCGACGGGCCCAGGCCTGCGCGACGCCGGTGAGCCGCTCGGCAAAGATCTTCCGCGGGCAGGCCGTGTCCTCACGGAAGAACGTCCGAACCCGAACCTGAAGGCGGATGACGGCCTCGGCCCAGGGCAGATCGGCGAGCGTGCGCGGGTATCGACCATGGATGCGGCTGGACCGCCGGCCACGGAGCGGGCACGGCGCGCCAGGCCCTTCAGCGGAGGCCGGGATCGTCAGGCCATCATCCATAGGGAGGAGAGCTGCGACGTGGAGCGGCGAGGGAATCGGGAGGCAGGCGGGAACCGTCGGACACCTCCGCCGGCAAGATTGCCGCACAGCGGCCCCTACAGCGTCACTTCCTTGGGGAGTGGGGGTGGGTCCCTTTCCACCTTCCCCGACGATCACAAAAACCACCGGTGAACGGTGCGTTGAGGCCATCAAGCGGTGCCGATTGTGGGGCGATTTCCCAAAGTGTCGCTGTAGGGGCGGCCCAGCCTGTTGAAAAAGGCGAAAGCGGCCGCGGTGAACGGCATTAACCACCGTCCATGCCCCGGTTTTGCGCGGATTTTGGGTCTTTGAGGATGCCAATCGACGCTCAATGCGCCTTGATCCCGCGTCTTGGGGAGTTTTTCAACAGGCTCGGTCCTTTGTGCGACGCTCCTGCCCGTTCTGATTCTGAACTGGAATTCGCGGTGGAAGCCCGCCGCTCCGCTCGTTGACGGAGCACCGCGCCGCTTCAGACCGGCCAGCGCTCCAGGGTCCAGCCCATCTGCCAAAACAGCCATTCGTAGCGGCTGGCGGTCCCGAAGCAGTCGTGCGCCGCCTCGCGTTGGGCGCGCGTCAACTGCGCGCCCACGCGATCGACCAACGTCCGCACGGCGTCCACCACCGCGCCGAACGCCTCGCCCCCGTACGTGGCGATCCAGCGGTCATAGAGCGGGTTGGACGAACCGCGCGCCAGGAGCGCTTGGCCCACCTCGTGGTAGATCCAGTAGCAGGGCAGCAGCGCCCCGAGGAGCTGCGCGTAATCGCCCGTGTAGGCGATTCGCAGCAGCCAGCTCGTATAGGCGAGCGTCGTCGGAGCCATCGGCGTCCGCCCAACGTCCTCGCGCGTGAGTCCGAACTCCACGAAGAACCCCTCGTGGAGACTGCGCTCGACGGTCATCGCCCCGAGGGCGTGCTCGGCGAACATCGTCAGCGCCATGTCGTCCGGCGAGCGGGCGGCGGCGATGCTCAGGGCCCGCGCGAAATCCCGCAGGTAGAGGGCGTCCTGGACGGCGTAGTGGCGGAACCGCTCGACGGCCAGCGTGCCGTCGGCCAGGCCGGCCAGAAAGGGATGGCCGAGAATCTGCTCGTAGATCGGCTCAATCGCCCGCCAGAGCTCGCCGGTGAAGCTTCCCCGTTCGGTCTCGCTCACCATCCCGTCCTTCTCCATCCGCCCGCTTCGGACGCGCACGCCATGGGGCGGATGACCGCCATCGGAGCAGAAAACACAACCGTCGCCAGGTTTTGGCTTGAGCAGCGCACTGCAGCCGGGGCCATGAGCGGAAAAGCCGCCGGCATTGCTCGCCGCGCGACCGTTCGGAGAGGCCATGACTGAGCCATTCTGCGTGGACGCGGGTCGTGTGGATGCGGGATGCCGCAGGTGCGGCGGCAGGCAAGCACCCGCCCAAGCTGCGGGAGCATCGCTCGCCCAGCCGGCGTCTCCAGCGAAGCACCGGGGGCGACGAAGTCGTTCTCCATGTCCACGACGATCAGGGCCGTCGTGCGGGGGTCGATGCGGTCCGTGCGCTCCGTCCTGCACCCTCCTGCCCAGCCGGGGCAGCCGGCATGCCGGGGTTCGGTTCGCTTGACGAGGGGTGAGGATCCCACGCGATGTGGGGCAGCTGCCGACGGCCACGCCGACGGGCGGATCCCGGCCGGTGAGGAGATCCGCTGACACGCCGGGGCAGGAGCGGATCCATCGCACAAACGGCCGTTTATAAGACCACCTCGGATCGTCTCATTTATAGTGTCACTGTTGGGTTTTGAGACCAGTTCGCGGTTTAGTGACGGCGGCACTGTCGTTCTCAGTTCGCAAAGTGCAGCGCAAGCGGATCAGTTCGGTATTAGCTCGTCGACCCGGTGCATGATCTCATCAACTGGAAGCGTATCCAAATCCTGTTGCGTCACCCATCCGCGACTAATCAATTTTCGGGCGGCGTTTGTTCGGTTTGTTTCAGATGTTGCTCCGACTCCTTGACCTTTCGCCGCTTGGATCAGTATCTCGACCGCGTCGCGTTTCACGCGCTTCCGCTCGCTCATTGACCCTTCAGCGGCGGATGTCGGATCGCTCATCACTGACTCCTCATCTCGTTGATCGTATCGATCGGGCACGCCACCGAACGGTCAGCCGGTCAGGTGAACCCGATCGCGTCTCCACCAAGATGGGGGCAAACGCGACTCCGGCGAGGACGGTTTCACCAAAGTCCGCCGAGAGTGCTGCCGTAACAATCGCGTCTCGCAACGCCTCGGTGTCCTGCGCGTTCCTCGGCTCAGGGATCACACCGACGAGCGCCCCTGCCTGATCAAGAACTCGTGCGGCGACAATACCACCGGGTTCCGACCATCCATCCAATACCAGTCTTTGCGGCCGATCGGTTGTCAACGGGCGCTCCCATTCCTGCATTGCTCAGTGGGCATCATCATAGCCCCTTCTGCCATACCTTTTTTGGGACCCCCTTGCTGTCGCTAACCTACCGTTGGTGTCGAGTCGCACCAACGGCCGTTTGTGCGACGGCCGTCGCGCCGGGACCGAACGACGTCCACGCCCACGGGGCGGCGGGACCGGGCCTCCCCTGCGCCGGTGCCGGACGGGGTCAATCCTCGTGGCGGGGCGAGCAGGCAAGTGGTGTGCGCCGGGCCGACAGAGCCGTCGACCCGGTGTCGTGCGCGGTGGGGAAGGCGCTACGGCGTCGGCGTGGCGTCCGTCGGGCAGGCCGCCATGGGCGCAACCATCGACGCGTCGACCGCGGTCGTGGCCGCGGGATCGAGCCGCAGGATCATCCCTTCCCCGTGGTACGCCCCGATCGCGGGTCCGTCGACGTACAGGCCGCCGTCCGGCCCGAACGCCAGCCAGGTCGGCGAGCTCAGCCCGGTCGCCACGTCCGCGGAGGCGGCCGGTCCCGTCTGGCGGACCACCTTGCCGCTGCCGGGGATGACGAACGGCGGCGTGACGCCACTGCCTTCCCCGGTCGTCAGCTCGGCCGCGTAGAGCGCGCCGTCCGGCCCGACCGCGACCCCGGTCACGGTCGAGAGTCCGGTCCAGACGTCCGTCGCCGTCCCGTCGGCGGCCACCTTCATGACTTTCGAGGTGCCCGGCGCGAAGGGCGGCGGTGAGCGGAAGCCGACGTACCAGCCCCCGTCGGGTGCAGCCGCGATGCCGGTCGGCACGGTGTCGCCGAGCGGCGAGAAGTCGGCGACCCGCAGGATCGCCCCGTCCGGCGTGATCCGCAGCAGCTGCCCGTGGTTGCTTTCGGTGACCCAGAGCGCGTCGGCGCCGGCGATCATGCCGAAGGGTTGGCCGTCGGGCGTGAGCGGCTCGTGCGGCCGGGACACATCGTTGACCCGCAGCCAGGCGGAGAGGTCTGCGACCACGGCGCTCGTGCCGTCGGGGTTCACCGTATAGACGCCGTTGGGAAGATCGGGGTTCTCCGTCGCGGCGCCGCCACCGTCGACGAGGGCGTAGAGCTGCCCGTCGAGGAAGGCGACCGCCGAGACCCCCAAGGCCCAGCCAAGGTCGGGATTGGTGGCGGAGGCGAAGCCGTCGGCGACGGTGGCCGGGCACCCGTTCGTGATCTTGACCACGCTCCCCGACTGGGCGCCGGCGTGCGCGGTCCCGACCCCGGGCACCGTCGGCTGGGCACCGGCCGCGGCCGCGTCCGGGGTGCCCGGAACCGGCTCGACCGCGGGGCCCGCCGGCACGCCGGTGCGGTCCGCTTCCGCCACGTAGAGGACGCCGGCGGCATCCCAGGTGAAGCCAGTGGGGTTGGTCAGGCCGCCGGCGGAGAAGGCCGGCGGGCCGGCCGTCGCCAGGGGACCCCGCCGGCCATAGGCGCGGCGTCTTCTGAACC
>JBPCRG010000120.1:0-4032 GCA_050997095.1 Thermomicrobiales bacterium
GGCCAAGCCCGTCCCGCGTCCCACGCCGCCGCGAACGCCTTTTGACCGAGAACGCCGCGCACCGTCGCCAGCAGCCGCTCCTCGGCGATGCGTTCGTCCGCGCCCGCGTCGAACCGGCCGCCGTCCCGCGCGGCGTCCGCCGGTCCGAGCAGCCGCGCGGCCCGTTCGGGCGCATCAGCCGCGGCGATTCGGGCGAGGCCGACGAGCGAGGACGCCATCCCCGGCCGATGCCCCTGCGCTTGGCGCAGGGCGAGACTCTCGATGAAGCAGGCGTAGGCGCGCCGCCCGTCGCCCCGATCGGCCGCGACGCATCCGAGGGTGTGCAGCGCCCAAGCGACGCGCTCCTGATCGCCAAGCTCCCGAAGCAGCGACAGGCCTTCGACCAGGAACGTCTCGGCTTCATCCCGATCGCCCGCCCGCCGGGCCGCGTCGCCGAGGCTCGTCAGCGAGATCGCCATGCCCCACGGGTCGCGGAGCTCCCGGCGAAGCGCCAACCCCTCCATGAACAGGGTGCGCGCGGTCGACCATTCCCCCCGCTGCAGGGCGATTCCGCCCAAGCCGGTCAGCGGCCAGGCGATGCCCCACGGGTCGCCGAGTCCGCGGAAGCGCGACAGGCTCTCCTCATACAACGTGCGCGCCGTCTCGGGATCGTTCTTCACTGCCGCGTTGCCCAGGATGAACAGGGCGTTGGCGAGGTGCCAACCGTCCCCGACGGCCCGAAAGTGCGCGACGCTCTCAAGGAGTCGGGACTGAGCCACCGCCTGCTCACCCCGGGAAAGCGCGAGCAGCCCCAGGCAAAGCGCGGCCAAGCCCTGGCCCTGCCGATCCTCCAGCTCCGAGGAGAGCGCGGCGCTTTCGTCCAGCTGCCCGCGCGCCGTGTCGGGATCGCCTTGATGCCAGGCGAACGATCCCGCCGCCAGCAACGCCCGTGCCCGCATCACGCTGCGGCCAGGCCCTCCCGGAAGCGCGAGCGCGGCCGCGCTGCACCGCAGCCCTTCGCGGAACAGCCCGAGCTGGAGCCAGGGCCAATAGAGCGCCGCCGTCAGTCGCAGGGCGAGTTCGGTCTCGCCGCTCCCGATCGCCCAGTCCACCGCCGCGCGGAGGTTGTCGATGTCCGCGGTCAAACGGTCGCGCGCCGCCAGATGACCGGAACCCCGCAGGTCGGCGTCCAATCGCTCCGCAAGCGCCAGAAAGACGTGGGCGTGCCTCGATCGGCAGGGCCGTTCGTCCCCGCCCTCCGCCAACCGCTCGCGCGCGTACTCCCCGACCGTCTCCAGCATCGAGAAGCGGGGAGCGCCGCCCGCTCCCTCGGTCACCCGCACGAGGCTGCTGCCGACGAGCGCCGCCATCGCGTCGAGGACGGAGCCTGCGGACGAGCCATCCTCGCCGATTTCCGACCTCTCAGACCCCGCGACCGATTCCGCCACCTCCAGGCTCCATCCTCCCCGAAAAACGGCGAGACGCCGGAACTGTCGCCGCTCGGATGGGCTCGGCAGGTCATGGCTCCAGTCCAGCGTCTCCCTCAGCGTCCGCTGACGGGCGGGCAGGTCCCGCGCGCCACCCGTCATCAGCACGTGCAGCGGGCGGCGAAGCCGCTCCGCCATCTCGACCGGAGGAAGGACCTTGATCCGCGCCGCAGCCAGTTCGATCGCCAGCGGCAGGCCGTCGAGACGGGCGCAGATCGTCGCGACCGCCACGGCGTTGCCCGATGTGAGCCGAAATCCGAATTCGCCGCCTGCGCCCGCTGAAGGAAGAGGCCGATGGCGGGATACCGCGCGAGATCGACGTCGTCCGGCGGGTGCCGCAGATCGGGCACGGCCAGAGGCGCCACGGCGCGCTCGTGCTCCCCCGAGACGCGGAGCGGCGCCCGGCTCGTCGCCAGCACCGTCAGGCCGGGGCAGGCGCGGAGGAGATCGGCGACTGGCGCGGCCGCGGGCAGGACGTGCTCGAAATTGTCGAGGACCAGCAGGAGGCGCTTCGGCCGCAGGTGGGCGGCGAGCACGTCGCTCGGCGCTCGATCGCCGGCATCCGGCAGCCCGAGCGTCCGGGCGACCGCGGCGGCGACCATGTCGTGGTCCCGGAGCGCGGCGAGCCCGACGAACCACACTCCGTCGGGGAACGCGGCGGAGCAATCGTCCGCCACGGCCACCGCGAGGCGGGTCTTGCCCACGCCGGGTCCGGTGAGCGTGAGAAGCCGGACATCCCCTCGGGCGAGCAGAGCGGAGACGGCCGCGACATCGGCGGCGCGGCCGACGAGCGAGCTGAGCGGCGTCGGCAGGTTCGACCGAGGACGGCTCGACGCCGACCGGAGGATCGGGCGGGGGACGCCACGGCCGGCCGCGGCCAACGCGGCCCTGTCCTCTGCCGCGGGCTGGAGCGCCTCGGTCAGGAGCGCGACCGTGTCCCGGCGCGGGGTGAGGTTGACGCCGCGCTCCAAGTCGCTGATGCCGCGCGCGCTGAGCCCGGCCCGCTCCGCGAGCGCCTCCTGGGTCAGGCCGGCTTCGATGCGCACGCGCCGCAGCACGTCGCCGAAGGCGGACGGAGGTCCGGATGCAGTCGACCGTGAATCCGCTCCGTCAGTCATTCGCGTCGGGCACCCCCGTCCATTCTACGCCTCTGCCCGTCGGGCTCGGCATCCGGCGTCCGTGGGCGAAGACGTGGGTCGTCATGTGGATTGCGCCTGTTCGAAGCGGCGTCCGGAGCGCACAGTGGGTCATCGGCCGGCGACCCGGCTTGGGAGCGCCGACGTGACGACAGGAGGCCATGGAGAGATGGAGACTGGAACGCTGCCCACCGTCGAGGAGTTCAAGGAGTTGGTGTGCCGGGAATGGTCCGATCCGGAGAGCGTCGAGGGCTGGCGCCGGTGGTTCCCCAAGGTGCTCGAGCAGTTCCAAGCCGGCACGGATCTGTTCGTCCGTTCGGCCGAGCTCGAGCCGGGGATGCACGTGCTCGACGTGGCAAGCGGCAGCGGCGACCCGGCCCTTGCGCTCGCCGATGCGGTCGGGCCCGACGGCCGGGTGACCGCGACCGACAGCTCGGCCGGGATGCTGGACTTGGCCGAGGCGCACGCCCGTGCGCGGGGGCTGACCAATCTCGCGTTCCGGCAGGCCGACGCCCACGCATTGCCGTTCCCGGACGGGAGTTTCGACCGCGTCACCTCGAAGCTTGGCGTGATGTACTTCGTGGAATGCGGGCAGGCTCTGCGCGAGATTCGGCGGGTGCTGAAGCCGGAGGGCCGGGTCGCGCTGCTCGCGTGGGGACCGCCGGAGCTCAGCGAGTACGTCCAGCTGGCGTTCGGGCCGATCCTGCGGCGGGCCAAGCTTCCGCCGCCTCCGCCCTGCTGGCCGCATCCGTTCCGGTTCGCGGAGCGCGGCTCCCTCACTGCCGAGCTCGGCGCCGCCGGTTTTCGGCGGGTCCAGGAGGAGATGCACATGGTCCCGATGCCGTGGCCGGGTCCTCCCGAGGAGCTCTGGCAGCAGATCTACGACATCGCCGCCCCGTTTCGCCCGGTCGTCGACGGCCTCGCGCCCGACGAGCGCGGGAAGGCGGTCGGCGAGGTGCTCGCCGGGCTGCGGCGCTGCTACGACGGAACGCGGACGGCGACGACGGCCGCCATCGTGATCGCATCCGCGACGCGTTGACGCCGGAACGGGAAAGGCTCCTCGATCTTCGGCCGGGCCGCGGCGGACGGCCCGTGGCACGGCGGATGCGGTATATCCTCGAAGAATGCGGCGGAGCCCGCCGCCCGCGCGCGACAGACGAGGAGCTTCCCATGGAACAGGTCGACCGGCACTTTCAGGCGGCGGAGGGCATGGACGTGATCGGCGCCGACGGCGGGAAGGTCGGCAAGGTGATCGCCGTCCGCCCGTCGCACGTCGTGGTCGAGAAGGGGTTCTTCTTCCCCACCGACTACTACATCCCGCGCTCGGCGATCGCGAGGCAGGACGAGCATGTGCACCTCAACGTGACGAAGGCCGACGCGTTGAACCAGGGATGGGGCGAGGACCCGGGTGACTCGGCGCCGCGCACGGC
>JBPCRG010000210.1:0-3948 GCA_050997095.1 Thermomicrobiales bacterium
GAGAAGAGCACCGCGAACGCGAAGCCGGCGGAGAGCGCGTAGCCGGTGAACGCGCGGTCGGCCAGCAGTTCGCGGAAGGCCTGGAAGGTCGCCGCGAATCCGCCCGTCTGCCGGTTCGCGGGAGGCATGGTCTCGGGCAGCCCGAACCACGCGGCCAGGAAGAGCGCGGAGCCGAGGATCGCCAGCACGACGAAGACCCCGTGCCAGGTCATGAACCGCAGCAGCTGCCCGCCGAGGATGGGCGCGAGGATCGGGGCCAGCCCGTTGACCAGCATCAGCCGCGAGAAATAGCGCGCCGCCGCCGTCCCCGCGTGCATGTCGCGCACCACCGCCCGGCTGATCACGATCCCCGCCGCCCCCGCGCAGCCCTGCACGAAGCGCAGCCCCATCAGCACCCCGATCGTCGGAGCCGCCGCGCAGAGCAGCGATGCCAGCGCGTACGCCGCCAACCCGACCAGCAGCGGCCGCCGCCGCCCGAGCGCGTCGCTCAACGGCCCCGCCAGCAGCTGCCCCAACGCCAGCCCGATCAGGCAGGCGCTCAGCGTCAGCTGCGCCTGCGACGCGCCCGCCCCGAAGTCGCGCCGCAGCGCCGGCAACGCCGGCAGGTACGTGTCGATCGACAGCGGCCCGAACGTCGTCAACGCCCCCAGCAGCACCACCAACCGCCCCGAGTCCCGCCCCTCGACCGCGTGATCGGACGTCGGCGTCATTGCTGCCGCCTCATCCCACCCGGCCCCCAATCCCTCACCGTCCCGCAATCCCCGGCCCCCAGTCCCCAGCCCCTAACCCCCCGTCATTTGTATTTCGGGTGCCAATCCACTCCCTGCCACGTCACCAGCTTGACCGGGGTGATCCGGAAGAGCCAGCGGGGCTTGTCCAGCGTCGGCACGAGGTAGTCCGGCCCATGCTCGCCGAGATAGCGGAGCGACATCCGCCGGGCGATCTCCACCCATCGCCCGCCGACGTTCGGCTCCTCGACGGTCTCGGCCGTGCCCTGGATCGCGACCTTGAGGTAGGGCGCCTCCGCGGAGTCGATCGTCAGCGCCACCCGCGGGTCCCTCTTCATGAACGCCGCCCAGGCGCTCTTCTCGCGGGCGATCACCCAGAAGACGCCCGCCTCCGGCTCCCACTGATGCCAGGCCGGCTGCACATACGGCCAGCCCGCCTCGTCCAGCGTCGCCAACCGGGCCAACGTGTTCCCCGCCAGAAACTCGTCCATCTCCCGCCGACCCATCGTCCCGATCGTCCCGCGCCAGTCTTGATCGTCGTCCATGGGGCCTCCGTTCGTTGAGAGATAAGAAATAAGAGATGAGAGACGAGCCGTGAGCAGCCCTATTCCGTCATCTTGAGGTCACGAAGGATGACAAAGGGGAGTGAAGGCAGACCATGCCGCCGGACTCAACGATTGCGGACGGCATCGTCGCCCCGGCCCTTGCGCGACCACCTGCTCGACGGCTGCGATTGACGGCAAGATTCCCATTATCGACCAATCCCCCGACCTCGGCGCCGTCCCCGACCCCTGATCCCTGACCCCCACCTCACGTCACATCCTCCGTCCGCAGCGTGCGGTCGCCGATCCGTTCGATCCGCATGATCAGCCGCTCCTCGGGGTCGGGGCAGGCGACGAGGCTGTCATGGGCCATCCAGTCGTTCGGGTCGAGCGCGCGCATCTTCGCCGGCAGCAGCGGCAGCACCGCCGCCATCGCGTAGAGGTAGAAATGCCGCCCCTCGGGAATCCTCACCCGGCTGCTCTCCGTCACCTCAAAATAATCCCCCACCGCCAACCCGCAGACCGCCCGCCCCTCGATCGCCTCCACCGTCACCCGCACATCGCTCAACCGAAACGTGCCGTCCGCCGCCATCAGAGCCTCCGTTTATAGAGATAAGAGATGAGCCGTGGGCTTTGGGCCTGAAGGATCGGCGATTCTCTCCCCAGCCCCCAGCCCCCAGCCCCCAGCCCCCAGCCCCCAGCCCCCAGCCCCCGTTCGTCCCTGACCCCTGATCCCCGACCCCCATGTACCATATCCCCATGACGCCGTCCGGCCGCCTGATCTCGATCGCGTTGCAGGGGGACAAGTCGGCGCGGGAGTATGCCGAGATCGCGGAAATGGCCGAAGGGCTGGGGTTCGACGGGGTCAGCGTCTATGCCGATCTCGGATTCCAGCCCGCGATCGCCCCGCTCGTCATCATCGCGCAGCAGACGCGCCGCGTCCGCGTCGGCCCCGCCGCGCTCAACCCGTCGCTGATCCACCCCGTCGAGATCGCAGGCCAGATCGCGATGCTCGACGCGATCTCGGACGGGCGCGCCTATCTCGGCCTCGCCCGGGGCGCCTGGCTCGACGCGCTCGGGATCGACGAACGCCGCCCGGTCCGCCGCCTGCGCGAGGCCGTCGAGGTCATCACGCGCGTGCTCGCCGGCGACGCCGAGGGGTACGAAGGAGAAATCTTCCGGCTGCCTCCGCAACGGCTCAGGCGGTACGACGTGCCCCGAGCTGCGGTTCCGTTGACGATCGGGACTTGGGGTCGGCAGGCCGGCGCGTTCGCGGGCGAGGTCGCCTCCGAAATCAAGATCGGGGGTTCGGCCAACCCGGCGATGGTCCCGTCCATGCGCGGGTTCCTCCGCGTCGGGGAGGAGCGCGCCGGCCGGCCGATCGGCGGCGTCGGCGTCGCGCTCGGCGCCGTCACGATCTGCGACGAGGATGGGGACGCGGCCCGAGCCCTTGCCCGGCGCGAGGTGGCGAGGTACCTGCCGGTCGTCGCCCCGCTCGACCCCACCGTCCACGTCGCGCCGGAGACCCTGCGGCGGATGGCCCGGCTCGTCGACGCGGGCGATGTTGGCGCCGCCGCCGATCTCGTCCCCGACGATCTGCTCGACCGCTTCGCCTTTTCCGGAACGCCCGGGCAGATCGTCCGGCAGGCCGAGGCGATCTTCGCCGCAGGGGCCTCCCGGATCGAATTCGGCACCCCCCACGGCGTCACCGCCCTGCAGGGCATCCGTCTCCTGGGCGAACAGGTGCTTCCCGCGCTACGCCGCACGCCTGGCGCGACATGAGCGCGCGGGCTGCGCCACAGGATGAGACTCCATTCGCCCTCGCGGGGGCTGGAGCGGTGGGGGGCGTCGGTGGAATCTCGGCCACGTGCCTACCTGGGTCGGGCGGTCGCCGGATGCGAAAGGCGGACGGCGCGGTCAGGATTTGGGCATGGCGATGAGGATCGGTCTCTCCGTCGGCGCCCATCCTCGGAGCAGCACGGCCGTCGTTCGGGCGGTGAGCGTGGCCGAGGCTGCGGAGGCCAACAGCGCGGCGGTTTGGCCCGACGCGAGGATGACCGACGCGCCGTCGGCCCTCACGTCGGCGGATCCGGAGAGGCAGGTCACTGTCTGCGGACTGCCCGGGGCCTCGAGCCGGATCTTGTCGCCCGGGCCCAATTCGATCCGTTCCGCCGCGAAGTAGGCGCAGGAGACCAGCGTCGTCCGCCGCCCCGGCGAACGCGGCAGGGGGGCGGGGGGGAGCGGCTCGGGTCGGGATTCGGCGTCGATCACGGCGAACGCCTCGTCCAGATGGAGGTCGCGCGGGCGGCCGAGGCTGTCGACGCGGCCCCAGTCGTCGAGCCGGTAGGTGATCGCGGAGGGTTGCTGGATCTCGTAGACGACCACCCCGGCGCCGAGCGCGTGCACGGTGCCGGCCGGCAGCAGGTAGGTCGTGCCGATGTGCGCGGGAACCTTGTTCAGGAGACCCGCGGTCGACGCGCCGGCCCGGGCGAGACGCTGAAGTTCCCAGATCGTCACGTCGGCCCTCAGCCCGAGATAGAGCGAGGCGCCGGGGTCGGCGTGGAGGACGTGCCATGCCTCGGTTTTGCCGAGGCCGCCGCCAAGGGCCGTCACGTCTGTCGGGTGGACCTGGATCGAGAGATCGGCGGCGGCGTCGATCACTTTGATCAGCAGCGGAA
>JBPCRG010000234.1:0-4274 GCA_050997095.1 Thermomicrobiales bacterium
CGACGGCCCAGAGACCGTCGGGCAGCAGGGGTTTGGCCACGGGTCACCTCCAGTCGCTCCACGACCCGCAGACGGCATGCCAGGTTTTGATAGGCGCTCTAAGCATGCCCGACCTCGCCGTCGACTGAACAAAGTCTTCGGCGCGCTTCTCGTCTCCACGAATACGTGAACTCGACTTGAAAGGAATCTGCGTTGTCCGACATGAACCAGACCGACAAGGGACCGATCCGCATCCTCGGCATCGGGGGGAGCACCCGCCGGGCCTCGAAGTCGCGGGCCGCGCTCTCGGCCGCGCTGGCGATCGCGGCGGGACTGGGCGCGGAGACCACGCTGGCGAACCTGGGCGAGCTCGACCTGCCCCTCTTCAACGGCGACCTTGCCCGCGCCGACCACCCGCCGTCCGTCGATTGGCTGATCGCGGAGGCGCGCCGCGCGGACGCCTACATCCTCTGCTCCCCGACGTACCATGGGACGATCTCGGGCGCGGTCAAGAATGCGCTCGACCTGCTGGACCTGATGGCCGACGGCCCCGACGGCCCCGACGGCTCCCCGGACCAGACGTTCGCGGGCAAGGTCGTGGGGCTGCTGGCGACCGGAGGCGCGGCGGCGAACGTACAGACGGCGCTCTACCACTCGGCGCGGGCGCTGGACGGCTTGGTCGTGCCGACCGTCGTCTCGGTCGGCAACGCCGCGATCGACGCGGAGCAGAATCGGATCACCGAGCCGGGTCCGCTGCGGCGGTTGGAGACTATGGTGAAGGAAGTCGTCGACCTCGCGACACGGTTGCGGCGGTGACGGCCGGGGAGAAGGACATGAACGTTCCAAATGGCATGGACGATGTTCCCGGAGCCCCGGCGGCGATCGGGCTCTTCGAGATGGTGCTGGAGGTGGCCGACCTCGCCGCCTCGGAGCGGTTCTACGCGGAGCACCTCGGGCTGCGGGTGGTCGAGCGGTGGGAGAAGGAGCGGTTGGCGGTCTGGCTTGCCGTGGGCGGGCAGGGTTTCCTGGGGCTGTGGACGCGGGAGACCGGCGGCGACGCGGCGATCCACGCCGGACGCGGCGGGGCGCATGTCCACTTCGCGCTCCGGGTGGCCAAGGGGGAGCTCGACGCGATGCAGGCGAGGCTCGAAGCGCTCGGCCACGCGGTGGAGGGCGGGTGGGAGTTCGGCCCCGGCGACCGCGCGATCTACCTCGACGACCCCGACGGCAACGTGGTCGAGATCACCGAGCGCGCGACGCTGTGGGACGGATCGGCGGCGGTCGGCTGACGCTGACGCTCTGTTGGCCATTCCGACGCGTCTGGCGCAAAGGCGACGACGAGATTCTTCCTTCGTCAGAATGACAATCAAGCGTCAGAGTGACAACCAAAGGGGTCATCCTGAGGCACGAAGGATCTCGTCGTCGGCATTCAGCTATCGCGAATCGTTTTGGCGGATGGTCTTTGAGAGCAACGTCCGCACAATTCGTGTGTCGAGGTCGACGACGCGGATGGCGTGGTTGTCGGTGTCCGCGACGTAGAGCGTGCGGCCGAGGAGGCTGAGGCCGCCGGGTTCCCAGAAGGACGCCGTCTCGGCGGCGCCATCCGCATGACCGCGGCCGTCTCCGCCGGCGACGGTCGCCACCTCCCGGCGAGAGGGGACCAGCCGTTTGATCTTGTCGTTGTAGGTGTCGGCGATGTAGACGACGGGTTCGCCGTCCTCGATCGCGGCGCAGACGCCAAGGGGGTGCTGGAGGCGGACACTGTCGCCGCGGGCGTCGATGTCGCCGAAGTCGAAGAGGCCGCGGCCGACCAGGCGCCGCACCCGGTCCGCGATTGGATCGACGAGGCGGATCGCGCTCGTCTCGCTGTCCGCGACGTACAGGGCGCCGTCGATCGCGGTGATGCCGCTCGGCTGGGCGAATGTCGCCTGCGCCAGCGCGCCGTCGTGGATCGACTCGACCCCCGTTCCAGCTGCCAGCCCGACGATTCCCGTGGCCGGATCGAAGGTCCACAGCTGGTGCAGGCCGGCCATCGCAATCCACAGCACGCCGTCGAGGAACGCCAGATCCCACGGCGACGCCAGCGGGATGTCTGTGCCGCGGCCTCCGCCCTCCCCCTGACCGCGCTCCCCGGTTCCGGCGACGGTCTCGACGGCTCCGGAGGCGAGGTCGATTCGGCGCACGGCATGGTTGCCGGTGTCGGCGATGTGGAGCGAGGAGCCGTCGGGGCTGAGCGCCATGCCTTGAGGCGCGTCGAAGCGCGCGGCATCGGCCGAACCGTCCCGGAGACCGGTCTGGCCGTCGCCGAACGCCCGCCGCACTGCGCCGTCGAGCGTCGCCTCCAGGATGCGGTGATGCCCGGAGTCGGCGATGAAGAGGCGGCGGCCTTCGCCATCCGCGAGCGCCTTGCCGGGGAAGCGGAGCGGGCCGTCCGGCTCGCGCTCCGGCGCCGGCGTCAGGGGTGTCCGGTCGATCAGACCTTCCGCGGCGAACGAGTCGATCATCCGCCGGAGCACGCCGCGCAACGCGTCGAGGTCGAACTCGCCCTCATGCTTGCCGATCACCTTGCCGTGCGGGTCGATGAGCATCAGGGTCGGCCAGGCCCGGACGGCGAAGCTCTGCCAGATGGCGAATTCGGCGTCGTTGACGACGGGGTGGGCGAGGTCGTGGCGCAGCACGGCCTGCCGGAGGTTCGCCGAGTCCTTCTCGGCCGGAAACTTCGGCGTGTGGACGCCGACCACGACCAGCCCGTCCGCGAATTCACGCTCGAGCCTCCGCAACTGCGGAAGGATGTGGATGCAGTTGATTTAGCAGTAGGTCCAGAAGTCGAGGACGACGACCTTGCCGCGCAACGCCTTCATCGTGAGCGGAGCCGTGTTGGACTAGTCGAGACCGGCGGGAAACTCCGGGGCGCGCACGGCTCCGTCGAATGTGCTGACCCTGGGATCTTCCTTCCTGTAGCACGAGTTCGGCCGAACAAGGAGGTGACCGGTGGATGGGAGCGGATGCACGGGGGCGGGCACGATTCCGCGCCCCGCCCAACTCTCGCGCTAGAATAGCGGAGCCGTCGATCGCGTCGCCGGATCGTCCCGCCCGCACATGAACAGACCCGCCCCACGGCGAGGAGCTGGTGGCCCGCATGACCGCAGAACGACGTGAATCGTACGCCACCCCCATCGCTCCGGCGCTGCCCCAGAATGCAGGCGGCGCGACGATTTCGACACCGAGCCCCGCGACCGCAGCCGCCTCCTCGGGAGCGTTCCGGCAGATCCGCGCGGTGGTCGGCGAGTATGTCAACCTGACCAAACCCGGCATCCTGACGCTGCTGCTCGCGACCGAGCTTGGCGGAATGATCGTCGCCGCCTCGGGCTTTCCGGCGATCTCGCTGGTGCTGTGGGCGCTCGCCGGCGGCACGCTGACCGCGGGCGGGGCGAACGCGCTCAACTGCTACATCGACCGGGACATCGACGCGCTGATGAACCGCACGAAGGGCCGGGGCACGGTCACCGGCGCGATCTCGCCGCGCAACGCGCTGCTCTTCGGATTGGGCATCACCGCGCTCGGCGTGCTGATGCTCGGCGTCTTCGCCAACTGGTTCGCGGCGGGCCTGGCGCTGCTGGGCAACGCCTACTACGTCTTCGTCTACACCAAGTGGCTGAAGCGGCGGACACCGCAGAACATCGTGATCGGGGGTGCGGCCGGGGCGATGCCCCCGCTCGTCGGCTGGGCGGCGGTGACCGGCAATCTCTCGGTCGCGGCGGTGCTGCTCTTTGCGATCATCTACTACTGGACCCCCCCGCACTTCTGGGCGCTGGCGCTGCTCAAGCAGGGCGAATACGGCCGGGCGGCCGTGCCGATGCTGCCGGTCGTCGCGGGCGAGCAGGAGACGCGCAGGCAGATCGTGCTCTACTCCATCATCCTGGCGGCGGTCTCGCTGCTGCTCTCCGCGTTCGGCTTCGGCTACATCTACCTGACCGGCGCGCTCGTGCTAAACGGGATCTTCCTCGCCTTCGCCGTGGAGCTCTACCGGGCTCCGAGCAAGAAGCTCTCGCGCCAACTCTTCTTCTACTCCCTGTGGTACCTCGCCCTCATCTTCGCCGTCATGGTCGCGGACCGCCTCACCCTGGCATAACGAATCAATCGGAATTCAACGCCCGACGATCAAAGAAGCCAATCGGTTAGCTGATACAATGGCTAACCGATTGGCTTCTTTGATTTGAGTCCGGGGAGGACCAGATGGTGCTCAAGCAAAGAATCCCGTCGCCGGTCTCTGCCACGGAGGCGAAGAACTCGTT
>JBPCRG010000433.1:0-3094 GCA_050997095.1 Thermomicrobiales bacterium
TTCGGCGTATTTGTTGGTGAGCACCGTCCCGACCGCAGCCAGCACCGATGGGCTGACGAAGTTCTCGGAGGCGATGAGTTCAATTCCCCGCCGTTGACGGCCCTCCTCCCGCCCGATCGCGGCGGCGACGTCGAGGTCGGCGATCACTGGGAGGGTGCTCGTCAGCATGGTGGAACTCCTCGGGTCATTCTCGATCAGGAAACCCGGAACCGAGAAATGGGTCTCGAATCGCGGATGGCTCATCGGTCGCAAGGCACGGCTTACTGTACCATGGGGACTTCGACCTCCCGAGCGCCGGGCCGATGCAGGAGAATGGAGAGCCCTCCGACGATGAAGGTTCTGGTCACCGGCGGAGCAGGTTACATCGGAAGCGTCGCGGTCGAGAGACTGGTCGAGCGCGGCGACCAAGTCGTTGTTCTCGACAGCCTTTGGCGCGGCCACGCTGCGGCCGCAGCCTCGGGCTCCGAGGTGGTGAAAGTCGATCTGCGCGACCAGGAGGCCGTCAATGCGGCGCTCCTTTCGACCCGGCCGGATGCCGTCCTGCACTTCGCGGCCGCGACGATCGTGCCCGAATCGGTCGCCCAGCCGGGTGAGTACTTCGCGGTCAACACCGTCGGCTCGCACAACCTGCTCGAGGCGATGCGCGCTGCCCGAGTCACGCGGTTCGTCTTCTCCTCGACCGCCGCGGTCTACGGGGTCCCCGACGAGATCCCCGTCCGCGAGACGACCACAAAGGCTCCGATCAACCCGTACGGCCTCTCGAAGTGGATCGTCGAGCAGATGCTGCCCGCACATCGCGAGGCATATGGGCTGCGTTCCGTCGTCTTCCGGTATTTCAACGTGGCCGGCGCGACGGCGGCCCATGGCGAGGATCACGACCCCGAGACGCATGTCATCCCCGTCGCGCTCCAGACGCTGCTCGGGAAACGGCCATCGTTCAGCATCTTCGGCGACGACTACCCCACCGGCGACGGGACGGCCGTGCGCGACTACGTCCACGTGCTCGACCTCGTCGACGCGCACCTGCTCGCGCTCGACCGGATCGACGAGGATCTCGGCGTCTTCAACCTCGGCTCGCGCGCGGGATTTTCGGTCAAGGAAATCGTCGACGCCGTCGAGCGGGCCACCGGCCGATCGCTGCCGACCACCATGGCGCCGCGCCGCGCCGGAGACCCGCCGGTCTTGATCGCCGACAGCTCGCGGGCCCAGACGACGCTCGGATGGAAGCCGTCGCGCTCGACCCTCGACGAGATGATCGGCTCCGCTTGGGACTGGATGCGGCGTCATCCCGACGGCTATCGCTGATAAGCGGCCATCCGCGGTCCAGGCTCGTTGATTCTCAGGATCCGCTTGCCCGATCCGACGGCCTGACCGGGCGCGTTTGCGACGGCTCGACTCAAGACGGGGCCGCCCGCTTCGCCCCCCGCGGACGTGAAGTCGGCCGGGACAGCCGTCGCTCCGTGCCATCCATCAGACGCTCGAAGTTGCCGCGATGCCGCAGCAGGATCACCGCGATGATGATCACGCATCCCACCGCGTACGGCACCGGGACGTGGCCGAGGATCGCGCCGACGACCACGCCTACCGCGGCGATCAGACTGCCGATGATCGACGCCAGCGAGACGTAGCGGGTCCAGAGGACGATCAGCGCCATCGGGATCACGACGAGCGCGAGGGGGGGCACCATCGCGATCGTGGCCCCGGCTCCGGTCGCCATCGCCTTGCCGCCCCGGAAGCCGATGAACGGCGACCAGCAGTGCCCCGCCGCGGCCGCCACCCCGACCGCCGCCACGATCCAGCCGTCGACCCCCAGCCAGCGGACGAGGAGCACCGGCAGCATGCCCTTCAGGAAGTCCAGCACCAGCACCGCGACCGAGTAGCGCCAGCCCAGCACGCGGTAGGCGTTGGTCGTCCCGGTCGATCCGCTGCCGTGGTCGCGGAGATCCGTGCCGATGAAGACCCGCCCGAGGATGACTCCCCAGGGCACGGCCCCGGCACCGTAGGCGCCGACGACGTATGCGCAGGCGACGAGGACGTCCACCGGCCGCTAATCCTCCTCCCGCCCGCGGAAGCTGAGGCGCATCGGATTGCCGATGAACCCGAAGTTTTCCCGCAGCTGGTTCTCGAGATACCGGCGATAGGAGAAATGCACCTGCGCCGGGTCGTTGCAGAAGAAGACGAAGGTCGGCGGCGCCGTGTCGGCCTGCGTCGCGTAGAAGAACTTCAGCCACTTCCCAGGCTTGCTCGGCGGCGGATGCGCGCCGATCGCCTCCCGCAGGAGTTTGTTCAGCGCAGCGGTCGGCACGCGCTTCGAACGGTCGTCGACGACGAGCAGCGCGAGGTCAATCACCTGCTGGACCCGGAGCCCGAACTTCGCGGAGATGAACGAGAGCGGCGCGTACGGCATGAAGTCGAGCGCCTCGCGAGCCTTCTCGCGGTACTCGTCCATCGTGTTCGCATCCTTCTCGACCAGGTCCCACTTGTTGACGACGACGATGATGCCCTTCTTCTGCTCCTCCACGTACCCCGCGATGTGGAGGTCTTGGGCCGCAAAGCCCTCCGTGGCGTCGATCACGAAGAGCACCACGTCGGAGCGGTCGATGGCCCGCATCGACCGGATCACGCTGAACTGCTCGATCCCCTGCTCGACCCGGCCCCGCCGGCGGATGCCCGCGGTGTCGATCAGCGTCAGGGGGCGACCGGCCCAGGCGAGTTGGGTATCAAGGCTGTCGCGCGTCGTCCCGGGCACATCGCTGACAATGGCCCGCTCCTGGCCGAGCAGCGCGTTGAGCAGCCGACTCTTGCCCACGTTCGGCCGGCCGACGATCGCGATCCTGGGTCCTTCGGTGTCGGGCTCCTCTTCGGCCTCGGGCAGCGCCTCGACGATCCGATCAAGGAGATCCCCAGAACCCGACCCGTGGTAGGCCGATACCGGAATCGGCTCCCCCAACCCGAGGGTATAGAACTCGACCGCGGCCTCCCACCGCTCGGCGTTGTCCGCCTTGTTCGCCACCAAGATGGTCGGCTTGTCGGCCCGCCGCAGCAGCTCGGCGACGTCCTGATCGCCCGCGGTCAAGCCCGACCGCGCATCGAC
>JBPCRG010000288.1:0-4989 GCA_050997095.1 Thermomicrobiales bacterium
CCCGAGGGGTGGCCGCTTCTTGGCGCCGACGGCGTGATCAGGAACCGGCGACGACCCCTTCCAGCACGGTGCGGACCGACTGCGCGGGGCGGCCGAGCAGCCGCTCGAGCATCGAGTCGGTGGCCGCGAACTCTCCGCGCCGGGAGACCAGGAACATGCCCAAGGACATCCGCGCCCGACCCTCCGGAACGCCACGCCCGATGAGCCCCTGCATCCACTCGTCGTCGTCGGCCACGACCCGGCGGATGCTGCGTCCGGTGATCTCGGAGAGGATGCCGGCGATGTCGGCGAGGTCGTGCGCCTCGGGGGCGGACAGCGGCGGGGTGGCGCCGTCGAGACGCCCCTCGTCCGCGAGGATGATCGCGGCAGCCTCGGCAAGGTCGTCGTGGGTCGTCCACGACACCGGACCGTCCGCAGGCGCCGCCAGCTCGCCGGTCTGCAAGGCCCCGCCGAGCAGAAACGGAACGGTGCCCGCGTAGAAGCCGTGCCGCAACGCGGTGAACGGAACCCCGATGCCCGCGAGGTACCGCTCGGTGGCGGCATGGTCGGGCATCGGCTCGAACAAGGAGTCCGCGGCCGACCCCATGTGGCTCGTGTAGAGGATCCGCCGCGCGCCGGCGTCGCGCGACGCGTCGGCCGCGGCGCTGTGCTGCCGCACGGCCCCGTCTCCGGTGGCGCCCGCCGAAACGATGAGCACCTGCTCGGCGCCCTCGAACGCGTCGGCGAGCGAGCTTGGATCGGCGAAGTCGCCGCGGCGCACCCGAACCCCCGCCGCCGCGAGATGGGCCACCCGGTCCACGTCGCGGACACTGACCCCGATCCGGTCCGCAGGGACCCGCTCGAGCAGCCGATCGACGATCCGGGAACCGAGTTTGCCAGAGGCGCCGGTGACAACGATCATGACCATTCCTCCTTCTGCCGTCGTTCCTATTAACAATGAAACCAAAATTATAGTACCAATGGAAACATCCGGATGTCAAGGATGTGTTAGCGTTGATCCATGACACACCTCGAAGCGGCTCCGGCGACGGCCAGGAGCCAGATGCGGGAACGGATCGTCGCCGCGGCGGCTCGGCTGCTGGAGCGGCACGGGGCGGACGCGGTCACGACCCGCGCGGTCTCGGCCGAGGCGGGCGTGCAGGCGCCGACGATCTACCGCCTGTTCGGCGACAAGGACGGCCTGCTCGACGCGGTGGCGCAGCACGTCTTCGCCGCGTACGTGGCGGGCAAGGCGATGGGCGGCCAGAGCGGGGATCCGGTCGCGGACCTTCGCGCCGGATGGGAGACGCACATGGGGTTCGGCCTCGCCAATCCGGCGCTGTTCGCGCTGCTGGGCGCCGCGCGCCACGGCGCCCCCTCGCACGCGGCCGTCGCGGGGACCGAGATCCTGCGCGGCCGCGTGGAGCGCGTCGCCGCCGCGGGCCGGCTTCGCGTCCCCGTCCCCCGCGCCGTCGAGATGATCCACGCCGCCGGCGCCGGAGCCGTCCTCGCGCTCCTGGCCATGCCGCCGGAGGACCGCGACCCGGGGCTCGGCGACGCGGTCTACGACGCCCTGATGCGCTCGATCGTCACCGACCACGCCGCCGAGCAGGACGACGACGCCGCGACCAGCGCCGCGATCACCCTCCGCAGCAACCTGCCCGCGCTGACCGCACTGACCGACGCCGAGCGGTCGCTGATGGCGGAGTGGCTCCAGCGCATCATCGACCGCGACGCGGGAGCCGAATCCGACCGTTGACGGCGCCCGGGTGACCGATCGGCGTGCGGACGACGTTGACCGCTATCGTGCGGCCAGCGCCATTCGCGCGCGGCGTCCCGGCCGAGAACCCATCCGGCTCGAGTGTCGATGCGATGGGCGATCTCGTCGAGGTCCCGCATGGAAAACGATCGATGCAGACCCTGAAGGTCAACATCCGCGAGGCGACTGACGTCCATCCGCAGACCGTCGGAACCGACGTCCTCGCCGAAACCGAGTGCGTGGACGCGTTCGGACTCGCGATTCCCGCGTGACTAAACTCCGCGTTGTCGTATCTGACTGTCGCCAATCTCTACAGCGTCATTGACCTGCTCCATTGTCATAGACGAAAATATCCACGACTCCCACACGATCTCCGACTCTGAAAAATGTCACCCAAATGGTGCCCGGAGTACCAAAACCGTCAGTGTCAAGTGACCGGATGGCTGAAGCGGTCCTGCACCTTCGTCTCCACTCTGCCTGCCCAGACCCAGACTCCGACGGTGGGGGCGCACGACGTTGCGATCGTGCGCCTCGGACGGTTTGGGGTTCGGGAGTGCACCGTTCGCCTCGCGCCTTGCGGCTATCCCGCCTCGCCGCCGAAATCGGCGGTGAGCCAGCGGTCCGGGCGGACCGTGAAGAGCACGAGATCGGGTCCGGGATTGTGCACTTCCTGCGCGACGAAGCCCTGCGCCGCGTCCTCCGGCAGATACCGGCGGGCGATCGCGAGCATCCGCTCCGCGGCCGGGGGCCGATCGGTCTGCACGACGGTCCCCTCCATCGAGACGTGCTTGTACGGGAACTCCTCCCGCTGCACGCAGAGGCTCAGGGCGCCCGCCGTTTCGATGAGCCCCGTCTTCCGCGCCTTTCGCCCCGTCGTCCCGGTGAAGAAGGTGAAATGGCCGCCCGGCCCGTACGCGTACCAGACCGGCACGGAGTGCGGCGGCCGGTCGCCGCCCCCGGCGACGCTCAGCACCGCGACGTGCGGCTCGGCAAGAAACGCGTCGCGCTCGTCGTCGGTCATCTGTGGCCTGGGCATGTCTGTTCCTCTCCACGCTCATCGCGAACGGCTTGTCGTCGGAAACGTCGTCAGGCGGCGGGATCGAGGGTCGCGGACGTCGCCTGCACGCCGCGCCCGGCGGGGCGCTCGCGCCGCCACAGGGTGAACTGGACGGTTGCCCGGTAGCCGATCCGCTCGTACACCGGGCGCCCCTCGTCGCTGGCGAGCAACAGCGACGGCAGCGTGGGGTCGGCCAGCGTCGCCCGCCAGGTCAGCGCGGAACCGTAGCCCTGTCTCCGCGCCTCCGGCGCCGTCGCCACCAGCGTGACGTCGTTGACGCCCGTCGCGGTGAAGGTCTCCGCGGCGCTGACTGGCGTGTCCCCTTCCCACCCCACCCACATCCGCCGCCGGTCGTCGGCCAAGATGGCTCGGTTCGGTCTCCCGGTCTCGACGTGAGCCTCGTCCTCGGACGGGGAAAAGCCGCGCACGATCACGGACTCGAAAGCGCGCAAAACGGCGGCGTCGCGGACTTCCTCGATCCGCAGCCCGCGCGGCGGAGGCGGGGCCTCGCCGCCGGCCGGCCGCAGCATCAAGGGGGGCTGGCCCAAACGTTCCCAGCCGGCGCCATGAAGATCGGGCGTCGGCCAGGGGCTGAACAGATAGACGGCGCCGGTGGTCGCTCCATCCGAGAATCCGTAGAAATCGTCGAGGACGGCCATGCTCCCGTCCATCCTCTCGGGCTCGAGCGGCGCGAGCAAGGTCGCGATGTTGGTGAAGTCGGCAGGGCGCCCGAGATCGGCGGCGGCGACGTCGTCGCGGCGCAGACTTCTGCCCCCGTGCGCCGTCGCCTGCGCCTCCGTGCTTGTCGTCCAGTTGTCCAGGAATCGATCCAGCAGACGATCCGGGCCGGACGCCCGGCGATCCAAGCCAACGAGCGAAACGGGGTCAAGCGTGGTCAGCGTCATCGTACCGCTCCTTTCTCTCGGCCAGCACCTTGACCAACGGGTGTGGAGTTGTTATAAACAATCATAGTTGCATTTGTCAATACCCCCGTCGAAAGGAAATTGCGGTGAGTCGAACCTATGGCCAGTTCTGCGGAGTCGCCCGCGCCGTCGAGATGGTCGGCGAGCGATGGGCGCTCCTGATCGTGCGCGACCTGCTGGTCGGGCCCCGGCGCTTCACCGATCTGCGCCGGGGGCTGCCGCGGATCCCCACCAACATCCTCACCGCGCGGCTGCAGGAGTTCGAGGCGGCCGGCGTCGTCCACCGCCGCCTGCTGCCGCGCCCGTCGGCGTCCGTCGTCTACGAACTCACGGGGTACGGACGCGAACTCGAGGGAATCGTGCTCGCGCTCGGTCGGTGGGGGGCCCAGGCGCTCGGGGAGCCCCGGCCCGAGGAGATCGTCACCGCGGACTCGATGGTGATGGCGCTGCGCACCACGTTCCACCCGGAGGCGGCGCGCGGCGTCCGGGCAACCTACGAGCTGCGCGTCGGAACCGTCGTCATCCACGCGCGCATCGCCGACGGCGCCCTCGACGCGGCGGCGGGTCCATTGGTCGACGCCGATCTGGTGCTCGAAACGTTCGCGCCGCTCAATCCGCTGCTGACCGGGGAGATCAGCCCCGTGGAGGCGCTCGAACGCGGTCACGTCCGGATCACCGGCGACCCCGCCCTGTTCGCCACCTTCGCGGCTGTCTTTCGCATCCACCCAGCCGCCGCGGTCCTCCCGTAAACATCACAGACCGGAGGTGGTGGCAACGGCTCCCCCTCTCCCGGTGCGCGGGAGAGGGGGCTGGGGGGTGAGGGTCTACGGCGACCGCACCAGCAGCACCGGGCGCGTGAACCGGCCCAGCACCTTGGAGCCCGTGCTGCCCGCCCAGACCCCGCTCAGCCCCTGATGCCCGTGCGTCGCCAGCGCCAGCACGTCGACCCCGATCCGCCGCGCCTCCGCGACGGTGGCGCCCGCCGCGTCGCCGCGCACGACCGACGTCCGCACCTCCGTCCCCCGGCCGGCGAGCGACGCCGCGATCCGCGCGAGGTACCCCTGCGCCTCCTCGGCCTCGAGGTCGAGCACCGCGCGCGCGGTCCCGGGGATCAGCGTCGCGCTCGCCGCGCGGTCGCCCCCGACGGTCCAGACGGTCGGCGTCGCCCGGATCAGGTGCAGGAGCGCGCCGAATCCCGCCGCCAGCGCCAGCGACGCGGGCAGCGCGCTCTCCGCCTCGGCCGTGCCGTCGAGCAGCAGCGCCACGACGCC
>JBPCRG010000290.1:0-6364 GCA_050997095.1 Thermomicrobiales bacterium
CGCCGGAGCAGACCGCGATTATCGTCGTCTCCGCCGGGCGATCATCCTCCATGGACATGAGTTGACCGCCGAACAGTGCGTGGAGACGATATTGGAGCGGATCGGCGAACCAGCCCCATCGGCCGACATCGCGCTTGGCGTCGAGGAACTGATGCGCCGCGTGGCGTCAAGCGCCGCCCCCGTCGCGGGCGCGGTGAAGACAGTCCGTGAACTGGCCGATGCCGGCGTCGCGGTCGCGGTCGTCTCCAGCGCCGTCCACCACCCGTTTCTGGAATGGTCGCTCGACGGGTTGGCGTTGCGGCCCCCGCTGGAGGTGGTCACCACCTCGGCCAGCTGCGGCTTCTACAAGTCGCGTCCGGAAATCTTCTGGGCCACCCTGGACGCGCTCAGATCCACGCCGGAGCGGTCCGTGCACGTCGGCGATTCGCTCCGATTCGACGTCGTCGGAGCCCGGCGGGCGGGCATGAAGACGGTCTGGCTCCGCCCCGCCGGCGAGCGTGCCGCTATCGACGCATCGGCTCATGAGCCGGATCTGGTCCTCGATTCCCTCATCGATTCCTCGTCCGCGATTCTGCGGTTGCTTCAGACGACGAATTGATTCTTGATGGACGACCCAATCGCGGCATCGACTTCATCCTCCGAATCGGACATGCCGACCGACAGAGAGCCCCGAAGCGCTGAACCGCCTCTCCGCTTCGACGTGTTCACGCTCTTTCCGGAGATGTTCCGCGGGCCGCTCGACGAGAGCATCGTCAAGCGGGCGCAGGCCCGCGGATTGGTCGAGATCGCGATACACGACATCCGCGATTGGACGCACGACCGGCACCGCACGGCCGACGACACTCCCTACGGGGGCGGGCCGGGCATGGTGATGAAGGCTCCGCCGATCGTCGACGCGGTCGAGGCGGTCCTCGGGCGGGACCTCCCGAGCGCCTTGATCTGTCTCATGTCCGCAAGCGGCCGGCGGTTCGACCAGCGGACCGCAAAGCGGATGTCCGGGGAGTCTCGGATCGCGATCATCTGCGGCCACTACGAGGGCATCGACGACCGGGTCGCCCGCATCTTGGGATGCCAGGAGACCTCGATCGGCGACTTTGTGCTGACCGGCGGAGAGCTGCCGGCGATGGCGATCATCGACGCGGTGACCCGGCTGCTCCCCGGCGCGATCGATCCGCAGTCGATCGCGGAGGAGTCGTTCGAGGACGATCTGCTCGAATATCCGCATTTCACGCGACCGGCCAGCTTCCGCGGCCACGACGTCCCCGACGTGCTGCTCAGCGGCCACCACGGCCGCGTCCAAGCCTGGCGACGGGAGCAGGCGCTGCACCGCACCCGCCAGAACCGGCTCGGCGACCCCGTGGAATCGGACGGCGCCGATCCTCGCGAAGACCGATGACCGGCGGCGTCCGCGGGTGTCGCGACCTTTCGACGCGGCATCGGTACCTAGTCCCTATAGGCCGCCGCTGCCGTCCGCTTTAGACTCGGTGGAAGTTCGGAATCCGGTGGTCGACTGCGTCAACCTATGCGGTCGCACACCCACGGCGCCAGAAGTGTTCTGGCCTACCGCAACGACCATCCGTTCAGAAGCGAGACGCATCGATGGCAACCTGACTCATGGAGCGAAGCGCATCTCCCGCCGCCGCTGTGGTCGCCCGCGAGCCCACATCCATCGAGCAGACCGGCCTCGATCTTTCGACCATCGCCGATCTCGCGATGAAGATGATCTACTTCAACAATCAGGTGACCGCCCAAACCATCTCCGACGAGATGTGCCTGCCCTTCTACAACATCCTCGACCGCGCGTTGACGCTGCTGAAGAAGGAGGAGCTGATCGAGGTCGCCGGAAGCAATGGCTTCGGCGAACTGGCGTATCAGTATTCGATCACGCCGAAAGGCATCGTGCGGGTCCATCAGATCCTCGAGCGCACCACCTACGTCGGCCCGGCGCCGGTCACGCTGGACCACTATCGGATGGTCATCAAGGAGCAGGCGATCGCGGAGGTCCGGGTCGGTCCCCGCGATGTCCGAGACTCGATGGCGGATCTCGTGCTCGAGGACGACGTCCTCGACGCGATGGGCCAGGCCGTGAACACGGGGAGGTCGCTCTTTCTCTTCGGCCCCCCGGGCAACGGCAAGACGATGCTCGCCGAGCACATCGTCCCCCTGCTCGGCGGCACCGTCCTGATTCCCTACGCGTTCACGGTCGACGGGCAGATCATCAAAGTCCTCGACCTGCACAACCACGTGCCGATTCCGGTCTCGGGCCGACCCGATTACGATCGACGATTCGTGATGTGCAAGCGTCCCGCGATCATCACCGGGGGCGAACTGACGCTCGAGGTGCTCGATCTGGTCTACGACAAATTCGCGCGGATCTACGAGGCCCCGCTTCAGGTCAAGGCGAACGGCGGCATGCTGCTGATCGACGACTTCGGACGCCAGCAGATCTCGCCGCGCCAGTTGCTGAACCGCTGGATCGTGCCCCTCGAGAAGCGCATCGACTTCCTCACCCTGCACACCGGCAAGAAAGTCGAGATCCCCTTCGATCAATTGATCGTCTTCTCGACGAACATGGCCCCGAAGGACCTCGTCGACGAGGCCTTCCTGCGCCGGATCCAGAACAAGATCCATGTGACGAATCCGACCGTGGAGTCGTTCCGCGAGATCTTCCGGCGACAGTGTATCAGCCTCGGCATCCCGTTCGATCAGAACGGGCTCGTCTATCTTCTCCGCGAGTACTACGTCAAACCCAAGCGCGAGCTCCGTTCGGTGCATCCCCGCGACATCCTTCGCACGCTGATCGGCATCGCCAGGTATCACGACATCCCGCCCACCCTGACCCAGACGCTCCTCGACCGGGCGTGCCAGACGTATTTCGTGGACCTCTAGACCGAGGGCAGAACGGCGGAGGGGAGATGCGCGGGCAGTCCCTCCCGAATCTCCCGGATGACTCGGGGACTGGTCAGCTCACGCGAGGCATGCTGCCTGATGATCGCGGTCAGCGCCTGCTCGACCTCCGCGGCCGTCCGCGGATCGACGTCGAGCGCCGCCGCGCGACTCAGCCCGGAGCGATCAAGGACCCGAAGCAGTTTCTGGGCGTTCACGGACAGCGTGATCGTCGGCTGATCCCCGCCCCGGCACGCCGCGCAGACCATCCCGCCGAGGGCGGGACTGAGGCCGTTGGCCGTCGCCTCAATCTCGTTCCCGCACCCGACGCATCGATAGAGCTCGGGTCGGTAGCCGAGCAGCGCCAGCAAGGCCAGCTCGAAATGCCGCACGACGAGAAACGAGTCGACGCTTCCCCCGAGCAGGCGCAGCGAGCTAATGAGGAGGTCGTACACCGCGCGATGCTCCTCGCCGTCCTCGGTCATCCGGTTCACGAGCTCGCCGAGGTAGCTGGCATGGCCGAAGGCGACCAGATCGCCTTGCAAAAGATCGAACGTTTCGAGGGTCTGCGCCCCCGTGACCACGTCCAGGTCCCTGCCTCGCGTCAACATCAGCCCGCACCGGGCGAAGTAGCCGAGGTGGGCCGCCATTCTGCTCTGCGGACGCCGGACGCCCTTGGCGATCACGCGATACTTGCCCCGTCCCGGGGTCACGACCGTGAAGATGCGGTCGGCCTCGCCGAGATCGAGGCGGCCGATCACGATGGCTTCAGTCTGATAGAGGCGCTCGCGGCGCGAATCGTTCATAGGCATTCCCGCAACTCGTCATTATAGTGATCTATACCATGAAGTCGCCCGCTTTCCCCGTTCAAGGAGGCGACCGCGAGGTTCGACGCTTCCGCTCCCCGATGATAGGTTTGGATCATGTCAAGCAACCTCTCGCTCCTCGCCGCGTTCGTGGCGGGAGTGCTCTCGATCACATCGCCGTGCGTGCTCCCGCTGCTGCCGCTCTACGTCGCCCATCTCGCGGGACTATCATCGGGGCCCGACGGAGACGTTCCGAACCGCGGCGTCGTACTCTCCAATGCGTTCGCCTACGTCCTCGGCTTCTCGACGGTGTTCGTCGCGCTGGGGGTGGCGCTCGGGGCCGCGGGCGCGCTTGTCGACGCGGCGTCGGTCGTCTCGACCCATCGCTATTGGCTCGTCCGGTTCGGCGGGATCTTTCTGGCGCTGCTCGGTCTGCAGCAGATCGGTCTCATCCATCTCCCATTTCTGGACCGGGACCACCGGATTCAGGCCGAAGGCAAGGCGGGCGGCCAGATCACCTCCTCGTTTCTCGTCGGGGTGACGTTCGGAGCCGGATGGTCGCCCTGCGTCGGACCGGTCCTGGGCGCGATCCTCACGCTCGCGGCGAGTCAAGGCGACATCCGCCAGGCCGCGATCCTGCTCGTCTTCTACTCCGCGGGATTAGCGATTCCATTCATGATCGTGGCGGCCTTCGGGGCCCGCTCTGGTATGCTCAGCGCGGTGAGTCAGCGTCTCCGCGGGCTCACGGGGCTGAGCGGCGCGGTCATGCTGGCGGTCGGCGTCACGATGATCCTGGGACTCTACCAGCAGTTTTTCGCCCGCCTCGTCGCCTTGGCTCCGTGGACGCCTTGGGAGCCCAATCTGTAGACGGTCTTTTGGAGATCCCCCCTTTTTGAGAGAGTTTGCGGCATGGCGGAACTGACGGCCCATCCCCACGCGATCCGGCGATCTCCGCTGGAGGTCGTCGTCGACCGCGTCTGGCGTTTCTTCTGCTCGGTCCGCGCCGCCGTCTATGAGGTGTCGCTCCTCGCCCTTTTCGTCCTGCTGGGAACCCTGCGGGGAAGCTCCGTGCCGAATTCGATCGCGGCGGCGATCCCGGCGACGCAGCCGATCATCGACCGCTGGTACGCCTGGAACGTCTTCCACTCCTTCCCGTTCATGTTCCTGCTGGCGCTGATCGCCGTCGCGATCGCCGTTTGCACGATGAATCGCGGTCCGGCGATCTGGAAGGCGATCGCGCATCCCACGGTGACGACGACCCGTGGATTCCTGCACAGGGCCGAGGTGACCGCGGCATATCGTCCGGCCTCGGAGCGCAACGAAACCGTGGAGCGGATGCTGCTCGCGATGAGGACCCGACGGTACCGCGTGCTGACCGAAGAGAGAGATGGCGAGACGCACGTGTACGCGGACAAGAACCGGTTCGCGAAACTCGGGACGTTCCCGTTCCACTTGGCGCTGATCATGCTGTTGGTCGGAGGCATCGTCGGGGCGCGCTACGGCTTCCGCAACAACGAGTTTCCCGTGCCCGAGGGCGGGGTGCGGCCCGTCGAGAACGGCACGGGCTTGTCCGTGGGGGTCGACCGTTTCACCGACACCTATCGCGAGAACGGACAGGCTCGCGAGTACAAGAGCGACCTGACGATCTACAAGGGCGGGCAGGCGGTGAAGCGTGGATCGATCACCGTGAACCACCCGCTGACCTACGGAAACGTGGTGGTCTATCAGTCGGGTTTCGGCCAGGCGGTGGCGATCAAGGTCACGGATCAGTCGGGAAACGTCGTCTTGGATGATTCGCTGCCGCTGGGCCAGTTCACGTCCAAGCAGAACCCTGACGCTCCTGCCGCGCAGCAGGTCTTGCCATCGGTCAACGCCACGCTCAATGTGATCGCGCCGGACACAAACGCCGCGAACTTGCCCGAACTCGACACGCTGCATCTGATGAGCGGCCAGATGTATGTCCAGATCCGCCCGGATGGCGCGGTCGACGACGGGCGTTTGCCCAGTACGGTGGTCGATCAGGGCCAGACCGTGACGCTCAATGGCTTGAACATCGAGTTCATCCGTGAGCGGCAGTTTTCCGGCCTGCAGATCGCGAGCAACCCGGGGATTCCGATTTTCTGGGCCGCGGCGATCTTGATGGTGGCAGGCTTGGCGGTCGTCTTCTACTTTCCCCATCGCCGAATCCGGGGAATTGTCCGAGCCGAACATCTCGGCGCAGGGTCGTCCGTCCTTCTCGCGCCGCTCGCGAAACGGGATTGGAGCGGGAAGCGCGACTTCCACCGCCTCGCCGAGGACCTGCGCGGCGCGCTCTGGGCGGTCCCGGAAATATGGACCCGCGAGACCGGCGACGACGAACGCTCGAAAGAGGTCGGCTCGACCGTCGCTTCGTCTTCGACCGCGTAGACTCGTCACATCGGCTTCAGCCCTGAGGGACCAAGGATGGAAGGCCTCGTCAAGGTCTCGTTCTTCTGCTTCACCGCCGCAGCGATCTCGCTCGGGTTCGCGGCCCTGAGCTACATCGTCTACGGAGTCGGACGCATCCGGCTGCGGCAGACGGCGCTGGCGACCTCCGGCGGCGCCACGATCAGCCATGCGTCCGCCGAATACGTGCCGGGTCCGATCGGGTCGGGCCGTTTCGGCACGCTCCTCGCGTGGTTCGGGGTCTTCTT
>JBPCRG010000331.1:0-4519 GCA_050997095.1 Thermomicrobiales bacterium
AGACGGCGACGGCGACGGTCCAGCCGACCCTGACGGCGACCGCGACGGCGGCGGTCCCGCCGACCCCTACCGCGACCACGACGGTCCCGCCGACCTCGACGCCGTCGCCGAGCCCCACCGCCACCGCGGAGCCGACTCTGCGCCCGACCGACGCCGCGACAGCGACGGCGACGCCGACCGTGGCCTCCACGCCGACACCGACGCCGGTCCCCCCGCCGCCCACCGGGACGCCGCCACCCACGCAACGTCCGGCCGACACCGCCACGGCGACCGCGGCGTCCTCGCCCACGCCGACGACGATCCCGCCCTCCCCCACGGCGACGCCGACCGACACGCCGGTGCCGACGATCCCGACCGCGACGGAACGCGCCACCGCCACCGCCCAGCCGACGGAGACGCCGACCCCTGCGCCCACCGCGACCGAGGCGGTTCGGCCATCCGCAACGCCTTCTCCGGAGCCGATCGCGACCGACGCGCCGGTCCCGACAATGACAAGCACCGCGACGCCGCGCCCGACGCTCACCGCCAGTCTGCGCCCGACCGACACGGTGGTCCCCGTCCCGACCGAGACGCCCGCCGATTCGCCCACGTCCGAGCCGACCTTGACCCCGACCCCCGAACCGACCGCGACCCCTGAGCCCTCCGCGACCGCGACCCCGGAACCGACTGTGACCGCGACGCCGAAACCGTCCGCGACCCCCTCCCCGACCCGGTCCCCGAGGAAGAAACCGACGCCCGTCCCGACCGAGACTCCGGCGGCTCAGCCGACGATCGCTCCCGCGGCGAACACGGTTCCGGTCGAGGTCGTCACCGCCGAGGCGACCCAGCCTCCGGTCGAGGGCGTGACCGTGGAGGCGACGCAGCCTGCGGTCGAGACCACGGTCGGGATCGCCACGACCGTCGAGGCGCCCACGCCGTCGCCGGTCGAGACCCCGATCGAGCCCGTCATCGTCACGCCCGACGTGACGCCGACGCCGATCGCGGAGTCCGTGGCCTCGGAGACTCCCAGAATCCAGCCCGCCGCCACCCAGACGGTCGGCCAAGGCGGACCCAAACCCACGCCGTTCGGCGTCGAGCCGGCCGCGACCGGAAGTCCCGCCGCCGGGGACGACGCGCTGGCCCAGGCCGATGTGGTCGCAAAACTGCCGCCCGACGTGACCAATCCTCCCGGCGGCATTCGCCCCGACTCGACATTGCAGCGCTTTGTCGTCGATTCCGGCGGCGGTCTCGCGGTGTACGACCTCTCCAGCGGGCAACTCTCGCCGCTCGGATCCGGCAGCGACCCCGTCTGGTCGCCCGGCAGATCGGCGCTCCTCTTCGCGCTGGGGCCGCGGGTGGCGGTCTGGACCCCGGCCGGCGGGGTCGCGACGATCGCCGGCGATTCGGCGGTCGACGCGCCCGCGGGCTGGATCGGCGACTCCCTCTACTTCGTGCGCACGTTCCCCGACCGGCCCGGCGCCGTCGAGGTCCATCAGGCCGACGCGAACGGCCAGAACGACCGGGTGTTCTGGAGCGACAAGGAAAGCGCCGTGACCCTCACCGGACGCGCGTACGCCGCAAACGCGGGCATTCGGCTGCCGACCGCGGATGACGTGATCCTGATCGACCGGGACGGCAAACGGAGCGACGCGGGAGCGAATCCCTGGGGACCGGTCGCCGACCCGCTCGTGAACTCCGGCGGCGACGGGGTCGCGGTCCCCACGGGGTCCGGTCTCTTCGCGTCCGACGCCGCGACTCCTGGGAACACCGATCTCCTCTCCCTCCCCGGCGGCCCCACGGCGGGCTTCGCCTGGTCGCCGGACGGCAAACAGCTGGTGGTCTCGGACGGCTCGGCGCTGTTCATCTTCGGCAACGGCGGCACGCCCCAGGGTCAACTGCCCGCTCCGGCGGGCGGCTCAGTCGCCGTCGCCGGCTGGAGCGGCGACGGCGTCGTATTCGTCCTCTTCGGCGTCGACCCCGTCCCCACCCTCCGCCTCGTCGACCCCGCCGCCTTCCCCTCCTGATCCATATTGAGTTATGTCAACACATGGAAAGCCACATCATCCCCGACCCCCCACCCCCGAGTGGTAGACTCGAACCGCCCGCTCCGAGGCGCCGTCTGTCAGCGGGATGTGACATGTCCGACGCGGAAGCAAAGAGCGCCGTCCGATTCGGCCGCACCATGTTCGAGGTGGTGATCGGCGGCCTTGTCGAACAATCGGTCGAGGCGCTGATCCACTCCGCCAACAGCCGCGGCGGGATGGGAGCCGGTCCGGCCGGCTCGGTCCGCGCCGCCGCCGGGCCCGAGGTCGAACGCGAGGCGATGGCGCAGGCGCCGATCGACGTCGGCGCGGCCGTGCTGACCGGGCCGGGGCGGCTCGCCGAGCGCGGCGTCGTCGTCATCGCCCATGCCGCGCTCGTCTCGACCCTCGGCGAATCGGCGCCGGCGGCGGCCGTGGTCCGCGCGGTCGAATCGTCGCTGCGCCTGATCGACGAGCGCCGGCTGCGCAGCGTCGCCCTGCCGCTGCTCGGACTGAGTTCCGAGGCCCCCCCCGCCGAACGCTCCGCCCGCGCCGAGGCGCTCGTCGACGTCGCCGTCGCCCACATCCGCCGTCCCGGGTCGCGGCTCGACCGCGTCGTCTTCGTCTCCCGCTTCGAGGACGACGCGCCGCTGCTGACCGAGGCGATCGCGATGGCGCGCCAGCGCTCCTGGACATCGCCGGCATGAACGAAACCGGGCAGAGTCGGGTCGACGAGGCGCAGCCGTCCCAACCCCAATCCCCTGTCGTCGCGCCACCCGCGCCCGCCCCGCCCTCCGCGCCCCCGGCGGAGGCTCCCATCCGCTGGCGATACGCGGCGGATGCCTGGCGCCTCTCCTCCCGCCTCACCCCTCGCCGGATCGATCTCTTCCTGAGGCTGCGCAGCGCCCGCGCGCTGCCGCGTTCCTTCCGGGCCCGATTCGCCGCGATGCGGATTCCGGACGAGACGATCGATCTCGCCCTCTCGCAGGTGCGCGGTCTGGCGGACTGGATGGGCATCTGGAACCAGACCGCCCACGCGTTCCTGAGCGAGGCGCGGCGGGAGGACGGCGCGGGTCGGTGGCTCGAGGCCGCGGTCGCCCGGCGCAACGCCGCGATGTGCTACCACACCGCCCACTTCGTCACCGACTCCAATCCCCGGACCGTGCGCGCGTTGCGGGCGTCCGGGATCGGCGCCTTCGCCCAGGCCATCCCGAAACTGCTGCCGGAGACGCGACGGGTCGTCTTCCCCTGGCGCGCGCGCGAGTTGCCGGCCTACTTCTCCCGTCCGGTCGACGCGCCGGAGTCGATGCCGCTCGTGGTCCTGCTCAACGGCGCGACGACCACCAAGGAGGAGATGCTCCTCTGGGCGGACCGGTTCCTGGAGCGCGGCGTCGCCGTGCTCGCGCTGGATTGGCCCGGCACCGGCGAGGCCTCGGGCGAGGAGCCGCTCTCGGCCGACTGCGACGACATCACCGACCCCCTGCTCGCCTTCGCCGCGGCCGAGCCGGGCCTCTCGCCCGACCGGGTCGTGCTCTGCGGCTTCAGCCTCGGCGGGGCGGTCGCGATCCGATCCGCCGCGCTCGACCGGCGGATCGCGGGCGTCGCCGCCGTCACCCCGCCCTACGAACCACGCTCATGGATGCATTATGTCAATCCCGTCGTCCAGCAGCAGCTGGTCTCGCTCGTCCGCGACGACGTGCTGAACGACGCCGTGGTCGAAAGCTTCTCGCTCGCCGACATCATGCCGCGCCTGCGCGCGCCGCTGCTCGTCTTCGGCGCGGGCCGCGACCTCGTCGTCCCGCCCGAGGAGGCGCTGCACCTCGCCGCCGCCGCGGGCGACCTCGGCACCCTCGTCTGGTACCCGGAAGGCGCCCACGGCCTCTACGAATACGTCGACGACTGGACCGGCGTCGCCGCGGAATGGATCGCCACCCTCCTCGGCCCCGCCCCGCAGGCCCAGTCCACCCAGGTGGAGCAGCCCCGCCCCGCTCCGCAAACTCCCGCTTTCGCCAATGAAACGGTCGCCCGCCTCAGCGATTAGCCGCCATCTTCCTCCTCCACTCCAAATCAATCGGCAACCTTTGTCGGCGACGGCCCGGCGCCCCATCCCGTCATTCCGAGTAATCATGCCCGGTTGGGCGCCGAAGCATGAAAGAGCCCCTCTCCCGGTGCGCGGGAGAGGGGTTGGGGTGAGGGTTTTTGGAGACCATCCCGCTTACTTTCACAGCAGCGGGGCCCGCACGCGGAACCCCACCGTCGTTCCGGGCGAAGCCCGCAGGCGAAGTCGAGGAGTCTCTTCGACCGAAGGGAGAACCGTCCCCGGTCTGGGCGTTTGCCAACATCTCTGCTCAGTCAGATGACGGTCCGAAGGATGACGGCAGGGGAGGCATGCCTAACCGGTCATTCTGAGTGGTCTGACTACGGGCATTCGTCTGGCGTGCAGAGACCGACGAGATCCTTCGTGACCTCAGTAGGACGTCCAGCGATCATTGTCCGGCGGTGGGCGAGGCGTCGTGGTC
>JBPCRG010000340.1:0-8071 GCA_050997095.1 Thermomicrobiales bacterium
ACCCGAGGATTCGAGCCGGTGGATCGGGAAGGTCGTAACCATGGCCGTGCTCGCGCCCGTCGAGGAATCGATGCAGCAGCCGGTCGCAGCGGGACCGACGTTCTCCACGCTGATCCGCGGCACCCGCAAATTCGTGTTCGGCATGATCGTTTTCCTGGCGCTCGCGCTTTCGACCTTGCTGGGGAGTCTCTTCGTCGAACCGGCGGATCGGAGGACGGGGGCCTTTCCAAGAAACCAGGCCCCATCTTCGGCGGCGATCCTGGGGACGACCTCGCTCGGTCAGAGCATCTCGGTGCAGATGACGCAGGCCGTGCCCAACTCCATGAAAGTCGGTCTGATCGCCGCGACGATCGGGACGGTGGTGGGTGCGGCGATCGGACTGACAAGCGGGTACTTCGGTGGCGAGATCGATGCCGGCTTGCGGATCCTGATCGACGTCTTCCTCTCGGTGCCCTCGATCCTGTTTTTGATCCTGCTTGCATCGCTGCTGAAGGGCGTCAGTGTCTTCGTGATGGCGCTCATCATCGGATGCTTCGCGTGGTCCTGGCCGGCCCGCGCCATGAGGGCGCAGGCGCTGAGCTTGAAGGAGCAGCCGTTCGTGCGGGTCGCGCGCCTCGACTAAATGAATAACCTTGAGATCATCTTCCGTGAGTTGCTGCCGCACACGCTGACCTGGTTGGGCGCGAATTTCCTCAACGCCTTCATCGTCGCCATCCTGGCCGAGTCGGGCCTCTCCATCCTCGGCCTCGGTCCGCAGCGGGAGATCACTCTGGGGATGATGATCTACTGGTCGGTCCTCAGCTACAACGCCATGTTCCAGAACCTGTGGTGGTGGTGGGTGACGCCGGTGGTCACCCTGATGGTGCTCTTCCTCTCCCTCTACCTCGTCCATTTAGGCTTGGACGAAGTCGGGAATCCCCGGCTCCGCTCCCAGGATTGATGAATGCGCCTCATCCAACGGCACTCTCGCCGCGTAACCATCGATAGCGGCGGCACGACCCGCGCGAATTCTTCCATGGGCCGCGCTGGACCGGGCGCATCCTTGGCCGTGGCGCCACCTACCTGGCGATTTTCCGCCGTGGGAGCGGCCCCCGGGCAGAGGCAGTTCTGGGTCGCGGCAGGCGGACGCCGCGCTGTACGCTGGCGAGCAGGCACCGGGCCGACTACGACGGCCCCAAGCGGACCAAGCGCTTCAAGAACAGAGCCGCGATGGAGTCGGCCGCAGCGGCCGAGGACTACCGCACCGGATCGGCGGCCGTGATGCGGTCCGCGGCCGGGCACCGCCGTCGGGCCGCGGTTCGACGCCGTCGCCTTCCCCATGCTTCCCAAGCTGATGCGTTCTCAGCGGGTCATCTCCTCCACGACGTGTTTGAGCATGTCGACCGACTGCAAGATCTGATCATTATTGGTCCTTCGACAGTTGAACGGCGTCCCTATCCTCTCCGATGACCTGGCAGGCCACCAATTCCAGATGACGGGCCCGGTCGAGCAACTTTACCGCCGCAATGAGCCTCATGCCGATTCTGACTATCTCCTTGAGTGCGGGCCAAGCTCCCACACGAGCATGAGACAGTGCTAGGCAGTTGACAGGAGTCCAACGGACATCCGGATACGCTACACTGTGACGAAATGGCAAAAGGCCGACCCCTTTGGAGTCAAGTGGCTTTCGCCCGAAATCGCCCGCAAAGTGAGCCTCATGGCTCCGGAGTAAGAGTTCGCAGGATCGAGTCCTGCCGGGCGTACCACCAGCAAACACCCCTAGCGAACGATCCAATCCGACCTTTGGAACTCCTATCGAGACCGAGCGAGGGTCTTGAAGCCGATGAGCGGACGGCCGAGAGAGTCGAAGGCGGCGTGGATGCCCTCGCGCCCTTCGCAGCGGGTGGCCAGCCGACGGCTTTCGGACGAGTCGGACAGGGTACGCTCCACCCCTCAGCGGTGACGCCCCGGGCGCTCGCTCGACTCTGCGCCCTTGCCCGGCATCCGGACCTTTACGCAGCGCCGGGTAAGCCCTCGACGGCAACGGGGATGTCGTGAGGCCCGTCTGAATGCAGCTTGGCCGGGCGTTTCCGCCGCAGCGGATTCGGCTGCATGATCGCGGGCACGGCATCGACCGGGCCGTCGAAGACGGCGCCGCGTCGGCGATTGGCGCCACTCGGGCGGTAGGCGGGCGGCGTGCCGGCGCGGTCAACCCTCAAGTGGGGCTGGGTGACCTCCGGGCGCGGCAGCAACGGCCCGACGGCCCCCAGAGCGCGTCCGGGTCAAAGCGCTTACTCATCCCGATGGCCGCGCACGCCCCGTTTCACGGTCTTGGTGAAAGCTCGAAGTCGCATGCCATCCCACTATGATGTTGTGTCCGAGCGTGCCCGCCGAGCAATCGAACGGAGCGCAAAAGTGCACCCCGAGCCCGTACGTGCTTCGTTGCTCTCCGGTTCGGTCAACGGGGTGGCTTATGGGAGCTCGCGAGCGACGGCGTCTGCCGTCGGTGCGGGATCCTTGAGCTTGTAGCCCGAGGTCACCAGGTTGATCAGGTCGGCGACCGTGGTATCGGCGGTGCGCGTGTCGTAGACGATCGCGCCGCCGCTGAGGAAGTTGATGCGGTCGCAGACCTCGAACACCTGGCCATAGTTGTGGGCGATCAGGATGATCGAGATGTCTCCGCGCTTCTTCAGCTCCAGCACCAGATTCAGCACCAGACGGCTTTCGCGCACGCCGAGCGCGGCAAGCGGCTCGTCCATGATGAGCACGGTGGGATTGGAGTAGATGGAACGGGCCACGGCGATGCTCTGGCGCTGACCGCCGGAGAGCATCGAGACCGTATTGTCGACATTGGGGATGCGGATCCCCAGGGTGCTCAGGTGCTCGATGGTTTGCCGGCGCATCGAGCGGTTGTCGAGCAGCGGGATGCCCAGTATCCGTTTCTTTCGCTCCCGACCCAAGAACATGTTGTGGTAGACGTTGAGGTCGTTGACCAGCGCCAAATCTTGGTAAACGGTCTGGATGCCCAGGGCGCGGGCCTCGATCGGCGAGGTCAACTGGATCGGCTTGCCGTCGAAGGAGTAGGTGCCGCTGTCCGGCTTGTGAAAGCCACAGAGGATCTTGATCAGCGTGGACTTGCCCGCGCCGTTGTCCCCCACCAGCCCCAGCACTTCGCCCCGATGCAGGCGCAGGCTGACGTCGCTCAGGGCCGTGACGGCTCCGAAGCGCTTACTGAGATGCTCGGCCTCAAGGATGGGCGGAGGCGCATCGACCATCAGACCTTCCTCCGCAACCGCACCGCATCCACCTGCACATTCAGGATCATGGCCGCAATGATCGCCGCCCCGAGGTAGATGTCGGACTGCGTGGCCTGAGCGCCCAGAAGCACCAGGCCATTGTTGAGGCAGGCAATCACGAAGGCGCCGATCAGGCCGCCGATCACGGTGCCCGACCCGCCCGTAAGCGCCGTGCCGCCGATCACGGCGGCGGCGATGGCATACAGGGTCAACGTGCTGCTGCCGGCATCGGGAGCAGCGGAACCCGACTGAGCGGCGGTAAGCAGACCGGCCAACGCGGCCAACCCGCCCACGATCATAAAGGTTGCGATTTTGATGCGATCGGTGCGTACGCCGATTTCGCGCGCGGCGAGGAGGTTGCTGCCGGTCGAGATCACATGCAGACCGAAGACGGTGCGGGAGAGGACGACGGTCAGCAATAGCACGACGCCCAGAGTCCAGACGATGGGCGTGAAGCCGGTGATTCCGTCCCACGAAAAGAGCGGGTCGAGCGGGCCGAATCGATTCTCGCCGAAGATCACGTTGAACGGCTCGTGCACCGGCATCCGGATCGGCTGGCTGTGCGCGATGGTGACGGTGATGCCGGTGAGCAAGAAGAACGTGCCGAGCGTGGTGATCAGGGCGGGGATGCGCATCTTGACGGTAATCGTCCCGTTGAAGAGTCCAACGGCCACACCGAGGAGGACGGCCACGGGCGCCGCGAACCACAACGACAACCCCCAAGCGGTGTTCATCAAAATCATCGCATACGGGGCCATGGCAAAGGTCGCGCCGACCGACAGATCGATCTCTCCGGTGATCATCACCAGGACGATACCCGCCGCGATCATTCCGATCCGTCCCGTGTCGCGCAGGACCACACTCATCTCGGCGCTGCTGAGGAAGACGCTGTTGCGGAACTGAATATAGGCCACGAGCAAGACGGCGACGCCGGCGATGCTGACCTCTCGGTATCGGGCGAGGAACACGAGGGCAGCCTCCAGCCATCCCCGGCGAACCCGCACCAGCGCTTGATCCTGACTTTCGGATACGACCGTCCGTGCCATCTTCGCTTCTTCTTTTTTAGTCTATCGGGAATGATCGCCCACGGCAGACGCCGCGGCGCCGAGGACCGGCGCACCAAAAAAACGGCCTCGACCGACGGCGAACGCCAGACTCGGAGTTGGCCGCACCGCCGCCAGCTCAGCCTCGGTCGGCCGCACCTGATCGTATCGGGACGCGTCAACTAATCTGGGACGGCCGCATGGCAGGACCGGCAGGAGTGCCTGCGTCCGAGCTTCTCCATCGTCTGCGTGAGGACGGCGATGGGTAGGAGGAATCCCCCTACCCACCAACGGACGACTCGCCTGCTACTGCGGCTCCGCGTCGGTGCTGCCCTCGAACCGAGACGGGGTGAGATAGGTCGCGACGTTTTCCTTCGTGACGTACGCCAGGCTGGTGTCGGTGTTCGCCGGCGCGACCGCGCCGCCCGAGAGCTTGTAGAGGTAAATCTGCAGCGTGGGAATGAAGCCTTGCAGGTACGGCTGCTGGTCGGTGGTGAAACTCAGGTCTCCGCTCTCGACGAAGGAGAGAGTCTCTGGTTCCAGATCGTAGCCGGCGGTGATCACGCCCTGCGCCGCCAGACCATACTTCTTGGAAATCTTGCCCACGAACTTCGTATCGCTTCCGCCGGTACCAAACATGCCCGCCACGTCCTTGTGGGCGAGATAGTAGCTCTCGATGCGGGACTCGGATGTGGCCTCATCGACACCTGATTCGAGCGTGTCGTACGTGACGGGATCGCCAGCATCCTTGATCGCCTGGATGTAGCAGTCGAGTCGCGACTGCAGATTCAGCGAACCGGGAGTGCCGATGGAGAGCATCACGTGCCCGCTCTCCTTCACCAACTGCAACCACCGCTTTGTGATGTTGTAGCCGGATTGGTAGAGGCTCTGGCCAACGTAGTTAAGCCGGGCATTGGGGGTATCGGCGTTGTACCCGATCACGGGGATGCCGATGCTGAGCGCATCCTCAGTGGGTTTGTTGAAGGCCTCGGCGTCTACCAGGCACACCGCGATGCCGTCCACCTTGGCGGCGATGGCGGTTTGCATCGCGGACACCATCTCGGCGACATTACTGGACTTCGAGCCGGTCCACTGATAGCTGCAGCCCAGGAACGCGCAAGCGTCCTCGATGCCATAGATACAAGGCGTAAAGAACGGGTTCGTCGTCACATGGTTGACGAACGTTATTTTGTACGGCTTCTGGGGCAACTCGCCGGCGGCCAACGCCCCACGGACAGATCGTCCTGCCACCCCCACGCCAAGCGCCGCGGCTGCCGCGCCGCCCAACCCCATCTTCGCCGCGATGCCAAGTGCCTTGCGCCGGCTCACCTCGTAACTGGTGCGCTGGGCCGGTGTCATCGGTTTCAGGACATCCTTCTCCATTGATGGATCCCTTCCCTTCTTTAGTTCACGCTTCAACTCTCCGCCGTTGGATGTTTTGACTTGTAACACCTTGCTCGGGTGGAGTCAAGGTCTGGGGGCAGCCGACCGGGCAATCGCATCTAAACTCCGAGCACCTCAAGGAGGCAGGCGTTGTCCCGGCCTGCCATCGGGCGCTTCATCGCGATCCCGACCTTGGCGGTCGTCTCCCGGCGCTGGAGATTGAGCGCGACGTGGCGCGAGACCGTGAGGTATTTCGCCGCCCGCGTCGCGCGCACGCCCGCCGCGTGGCGCGACGGGCGGCCGACCGCCCACCCCTGCAAGCGGACCTGCTATCTCGGCCAGCCAACCGCTTCCGCCCCGACGGCAAACCTTGAACCGCACCCGCCGCATCCGCGGAGGTCGCCCCGCCACCGGCCGCCGGGGAACACTGCCCTCAGGCAATTGAAATCAGGCAAGAGATTCGGGCCAAACGTGGCAAGTGGCATAGGTAAAGCACCACGGGTGAATGCCCCCTCTTTGCTCCGGAGCAAGAGGTCGCAAGTTCGAATCCTGGCGGGCGTACCCAGACGCGAGTTCCCCCTGAATGCTTTCCGTAGGTGGTCCGCCCAACGCTCTGGGCTGTTGCAGAGCGTTTTCACGGTCAACTGGCTCCCATTTCAGGCATGCGGCTAATCAGTGTGTTCTGAACTCTCGGCCAAAGGGCATGCCAACGAGCCTTCATCTGCTCCTCCGCGTCGCGTCCGTCTCCCTCGACGGACGAGCGGTCCGGTTGTTCTCCAGCCGATCGAATTTAGCGAACTCCGTTCTCGGTCCTTGAGGGGCTTTGCCGGTGTGGCTCTCAATTCAAGTCAAGCCGGGAGCAGGGCGGGCAATACTCGTGTGCGCGGCGTCATTCCGCGACGTGCGTAGGCCATTGCGCCGTCTCCTCCGCCCATGCGATTTCCCAGGGCTGCTCAGGCACAGATTCCCCTTCACCGGCGTCCGTTGCGCCACCTATATTTTGGTTGGGTAGATCTGCTGTGACGTCATCGCAGTCGAGTGTTTGAGTTCGGATCACCCGATTCCCAAGCAACACCGACCATTGATGCCATGACGATACGCTCGTCGCGGTCGTTGGTTCGTTCATCGTCGATCGCCGACGCTCGATGACGTGTCGAATCAAGGGGTTCCCTCATGTCAAGTCTGCCGCGAGACAACGGAGCGCGCCGCGGTGAAATCACGAATTCCGTCACGGCGAGCTCAAGGGGATGAGGCAATTGCGCCCGCTTTCAAAGATCGCAGGCGTTTGGATCGTGGTATCCCTTCAACAACGCCTTGATCTGGACGTCGGAGGCCCCATGGATCTGATCGGTCGCGGTGCCGAGATACGTCATCGCTTGATTGATGTCGCTCGGCGTTCCTTTGGCATCGGGCGCGTTGAACCAGATGCCCGCCATGCATGTGGCTTGAGTTTCACAGGCCACCGAGTTGGATGCGTACTTCGTGTAAACGTCTGGATCCAGCGCAAGCTGCACGGCGATGGGTTCCTTCGCCACGACGAGACGGGGGTTGGAATAGTCGAGACCTCGAGTCGCGAACCGTGTCGACCACATCCGATCGATCGCGGCGAGCTGCGTTTGGAGATATTTTTCGGTCGAGGTCGTGTCGATGTTGTCCGGCCGCCGTTGAGTGTCGGGGAGCCCATCGCCATCGCAACCCACGTCACCCGTGTAGTCGGCGCCGTCGAACCGGTACCGGCACCCGTCCCCGTAGACGTCCTACCAACCCGGTCGGAACGTTTCCTCCGCGGCGTCGGCGATCCTGTCGCCATTGCAATCGTATTCCCCCGAGTATTTCGCGCCATCCCACCAGTAGTCGCATCCCTTGTCGAACGGTCCGTACCAGTCGGCCGGATAGTCCGCGATGGCCTCGTCGGCCAGTCCGTCGCCGTCGCCGTCGATTTTGAGCGTCCAATCGCATCCGTCCCACCAGTGGCGGCACCCGTCGTCGTACGGTCCGTACCACCCGGCCGGGTACGCGGTCTGAGGCGTGTCCGTCGAGCCGTCGCCGTTGCAGTCGACGTCGCCGGTCCACTGATGTCCATTCCACCAGTGCTGGCATCCGTCATCGTACGGGCCTACCATTCGGCCGCGTCCTGCGCGGTCGCGACTCCGCTATGTCCGATCGCAAGGATCGCAACCACAAGGATCGCCAGCGCCGCCCGGCCGATCTTCCCTTGCGACGGTCTCACATCCGACTCCTCACAGTGTCGGAAGAGCACGCTGCACGGCGATCAACCCGCCGTGAGCCGCAGCGGCGCCCGGTCGAAATCATTCGGTTCGGTGTCGGACTGCACAATCCCACAACCGGAGGGCCGCGACACGCGCAGGG
>JBPCRG010000378.1:0-2747 GCA_050997095.1 Thermomicrobiales bacterium
GAGGGCAACCTCTGCCGCTGCACGGGATATCAGAACATCGTCCGCGCGATCCAATACGCGGCGTCGCATCCGTAGGTCCGGTCAGACAGGCGCCTGGTCATCGATTCGTCGCTTGACGACGGCGCGCGATGCCGACGCCGTCCGCGAGAGTGTTCCGATGAAGGAGGTCGTGCATGGTCGCAACCGTTGAAGCGCCAGCGAAACTTGTCGGACAGCCGATCAAACGCCGGGAGGATCCGCGGCTCATCACCGGCGCGGCGTCGTTCATCGACGACATCGCGCTGACGGGGATGAGTCACGCGGCGGTGCTGCGCTCACCCTACGGACACGCCCGGATCAACGCGATCGATGTTTTCGCCGCGGCGGCGATGCCCGGCGTGATCGGCGTCTACACCGGCAAGGACATGGCCGATCTGAACCCGCTCCCGTGCGCCTGGCAGGCGGGCGGCGTGACCAACAACGTGAACACGCCGCGGGTGCTCGCGATCGACGAGGTCCATTTCAGCGGCGACGCCGTCGCGGTGGTCGTCGCGGAATCGCTGGCACAGGCGGTGGATGCGCTCGACGCGATCAAGGTCGACTACCAGACGTTGCCGACCGTGGTCGACGCGAGGAAGGCGACGGCTCCGGGCGCGCCGCAGCTGCACGAGAACGCGCCGAACAACGCGGTGCTGACGTGGACGTGCGGCAAGGACGCCGCGACCGTCGACGCCGCGATCGCCGCCTCCGAGTTCAAGATCAGCCAGTCGCTGGTCAACCAGCGGCTGATCCCGACGGCGATGGAGACCCGGGGCGCGATCGGCCGGTACGACGCGGGCACGGGCGACTACACGCTCTGGATCACGTCGCAGGCGCCGCACGTGATGCGCCTGCTGATCACGGCGTTCGTGATGGGGATCCCGGAGCACAAGCTCCGGACGATCTCGCCGGACATCGGCGGCGGATTCGGCTCCAAGATCCTCCTCTACTACGACATGCCGATGGTGCTGTGGCTGTCGAAGAAGCTCGGACGGCCGGTCAAATTCGTCGAGGACCGCTCGGAGAACTTCGTCTCGACGACGCACGGCCGCGACCACATCACCGACCTCGAGATCGGGGCGACGAAGGACGGCGCGATCACCGCGCTCAAGGTGAACACGTTCGCGAATCTCGGGGCGTACTTGTCGACCATCGCTCCGGGAGTCGCGACGACGCTCTACGGGCGGATGCTGGCCGGCTGCTACAAGATCCCGAACATCCACTGCACGGTGACCGGCGTCTACTCGAACACCGCGATGGTCGACGCCTACCGCGGGGCCGGGCGGCCGGAGGCCGCGTACGTGATCGAGCGCGTCTGCGACCTCGTCGCCGACGCGACGGGCGTCGACCCCGCCGATGTGCGGAGGCGCAATTTCATCCAGCCGACCGACTTTCCGTACGACACGGGCATCGGGATGCTGCCGTACGACAGCGGCGACTACGAGACGGCCATGGACAAGGCGCTGGAGGCGGTCGGGTACAAGGACCTTCTGGTCGAGCAGGCGAGACGCCGGAGCGACGGCGCCTCCAAGCTGCTCGGGATCGGGTTGTCCACGTACGTCGAGGTCTGCGGCGTCGCGCCCTCCAAATGGATCGGCCTCGGCGGCGAGGGGTGGGGAGCCGGGCTCTGGGAGAGCGCCAACGTCAAGGTCCATCTGACCGGCAAGGTCGTCGTCACGACCGGGACGTTGCCGCACGGCCAGGGCCATGAGACGACGTTCGCCCAGCTTGTGTCGGACGAGCTGGGGGTTCCGTACGAGGACATCGAAATCCAGCATTCGGACACGCAGGGGGCGCCCTTCGGCTTCGGCACCTACGGCAGCCGTTCGCTGACCGTCGGCGGCACCGCGATCTACATGAGCGTGGCCAAGGTGAGGGAGAAGGCGAAGAAGCTTGCCGCGCACATGCTGGAGGCCTCGGAGGACGACATCGTCTACGAGAACGGGAAGGCCTTCGTGCGCGGACTGCTCGGCAGCGCCAAGACCATCCAGGAGATCGCGCTGGCGGCGCACGTCGCGTACGACCTCCCGGCCGGGATGGAGCCGTTCCTCGACGAGACCACCTACTACGATCCCCCCAACTGCACGTTCCCGTTCGGCACCCACATCTGCGTGGTCGAGGTCGACCGGGAGACCGGCGAGGTCGTCCCGATCCGGTACGTCGCGGTCGACGACGTCGGCAACGTGATCAATCCGCTGATCGTCGACGGGCAGTTGCACGGCGGCATCGCCCAGGGTCTGGCACAGGCGCTGTACGAAGGCGCGCACTACGACGACGACGGGCAGCTGCTGACCGGCACCATGAACGACTACGCCATCCCGAAGGCCACGATGGTGCCGACCTACGAGCTTGACCGGACGGTCACGCCCTCGCCGGTCAACCCGATGGGGGCGAAGGGCGCGGGCGAGGCCGGAACCATCGCGTCGACTCCGGCGGTGGCGAATGCGGTGATCGACGCGGTCTCGCATCTGGGAATCAGACATCTCGACATGCCGCTGACGCCCGAGCGTCTCTGGCGGGCGATGCAGGCGTAGAGGCGGGACGTCGCAGGTCGCGCGGTCCGAGCCAACGGAATCTAAGTTCGACTCGACTCGAGAGGGAGCGGAAATGTACGCCAGCCAATTCGAATATCACCGTCCGACGAGCGTTCAGGAGGCGGTCGCGCTCCTCTCGGGGAATCCCGACGCCAAGATCCTCGCGGGCGGGCATTCGCTGATCCCCGCGATGAA
>JBPCRG010000450.1:0-2534 GCA_050997095.1 Thermomicrobiales bacterium
GGGGGACGTCGCATGCACATCAGTCGTCGCGAAGCTCTCGGTTTGTCGGCCGCCGCGGTGGCGATGCCGGCGCTTGGCCGGTTCGGCGCCCACGCTCAGGACGCGGCTCCACCGCCGACCGCCGCTCCGTTCGCGGTCTATCTGCTCACGATCCGCGGCGTCCTCGCCTCGGCCACGCTCGAGGACGCGCGACTCCTCCACAACCGGACGGGGGGCGACCCGAACAACATCGCGGCGGCGCGTTCGCTCGGCGACATCAGCCATATGGCGTACGTCCCGGCCGCACCGCCGAAGACCGCGGCCGGCGGCATGCTCTTCATGGATCTCTGGACCAGCGCGGAAGGATTGGGCCAGTTCTTCGCCAACCCTCAAGTCCAGTCCCAGGCCGGTCAGATCCTCACCGAGAGAGATCCCGTGGTTTGGGAAGCCGCCGCCGGTTTTTTCGGCTATCACCTTCCCGCGCCGCACGGGCGCAACGACCGCTTCATCGTCCTGGTCCGCGGCACGGTGAACTCCCGCCAAGCGGCGATGGCAGGGCACAACGCGATCGTGGCAGGCCGGATCGGCGCGGCCCGACTGGCCGGAATCGTTTCGCACGACGCGTACTTTCGGCTCGGCGCGCCCGGCGAGCCCGAGACGCTTGAGTTTCTCGCGGTCGATGTCTGGACGGACGCCGCCAAGATGCAGCAGCATTACGCCGCGCCGGAGCTCCGACAAGCGATGGGAACGCTCTTCGCAAAGGCCCCCGACACGTTGATCTGGACCGCGCCGACGGGCGAATGGGCGGAGTGGTAGGGCGATGTCCAGACGGAACGCGCCCGCCTTGGCTCTCGAATGAGGCGGGCGCGTTCCGTCCTTGCCGCGGGTCGGCGGCGCGGGATGCCGTTCGGGCCGAGCGAGCCGCATGCCCGTGGCGCTGAATAGTGAGGGCGGACGGCTCCGAACTCCCGTCCGCCGTCACTCGTTCTTGTTCTTCATGATCGCACCGCCCGTTCACGCATCGAGGCGCCGATTCCGACTCGATCTCGTCATGAGGGTGTCGGGGCAGGTGGCAAAACCTTCGCCATCCGCCACGACGGGACCAGCCCACGGCTGCGGCGCCATCTGCGGATCTTGGGCACGCCACACATGGGCGACACTCTGCGCAGCTGCGTCCGCCCCGTTCCAAGAGAGGTCCCGCTCACGACGACACCCCGCCACGGCATCCGGCACATCTCCCGCCGGTCGCTGCTCGCCGCCACCCTGACGCTGATCCCCGCCGCTCCGACCGCCGCCGAGGGGACGCCGACCGCATCCGCGGCCGACCTCTCCATGCGGCTCGACCGCGACATGCGGGGGTTCGTCGACGGGATCGGCTTCGGCGGCGCGGTGCTCGTCGCGAAGGGCGGGCGGGTCGTGCTGCGGCGGGCGTACGGGTCGGCGGACCGCGTCGCCAAGGTGCCGAACACGCCGGAGACGGCCTTCCAGATCGGCTCGCTCTCCAAGGCGTTCACGGCCATGGCGATCGTCCAGCTGGCCGAGGCGGGCAGGCTCTCGCTCGACGACCCGATCACCGCACGCATCCCGGAGTTCCCACACCCGGAGCGGGACGGCGTGGCCGTCACCCTGCGGCAGATGCTCGCGCACACCTCCGGCATCCCCGACTTCCTCGGTTTCTACGACGCGGGCAACCCCGCGGCCTGGCCCCGCTCCTTCGCCTCGCTGCTCGCCGACATCGAGGCCAAACCGCTGCTCTTCACCCCCGGCGCCGAGTACGCCTACAGCAACTCCGCCTACGACCTGCTCGGCGTGATCGTCGAGCGCGTCTCCGGCGTGTCCTTCGAGGATTACCTCTCGCGGCGCATCTTCCAGCCGCTCGGGATGACCTCGAGCTGGCTCTTCGCCGCGCCGAACCCGGCCCCGCCCGTCGCGGTCGGCTACGGCAGGTTCCGGGGCGTCGAGATCGGCGTCTCGATGTTCAGCCGCGTCGACCTCGCCTTCGCCGCCGGGGGCATCACCTCCACGGTCGACGACCTGCTGCGCTGGGACCGCGCGCTCCTCACCGACCGGCTCGCCACCCGCGCCTCGATCGCCGAGATGCTCGCGCCCGGCCTCCACGGCTACGGCCTCGGCTGGCAGACCGAGACCATCGCCGGCCACCGCTCCGTCGGTCACGACGGCACCACCATCGGCTACCGCTCCAAACTTTCCCGCTTCCTCGCCGCCGACGCCACGATCATCGTCCTCGCCAACGACCAGCGCATGGACGTCGACCGGGTCACCGCCGGCCTCGCGGCGACGCTGCTCGGGTGAGCAGCGCCGATCGCGCGGGAGAACGGAGTAGGGGCGGTGGTCAGACATCAATCGCTCAAGGCATCTGGACGGCGACGGAAATCCCTCTCGTGAGATCCGCTGACGGCCCGACGTCCGCAGAAAGATATGGCGTGATTGCTCGTGCTCCACGTCGTGATAGGCAACCGGGATAGATCCCGCCGCAACGCATACGGCGTCACGAACTCCACCGAATCGCGACCGCACGCCACCGGTTCATCCGG
>JBPCRG010000446.1:0-3740 GCA_050997095.1 Thermomicrobiales bacterium
GCTCCGATAGGTTCCGTGCGTCGCGGGGTCGGTCCCGCCCACGGTCGCCAGCCGGAGCGCGGTCGCATCGCTTGACGTGACGATGCGCAGGGCTTGCTCGTGGCGGTCGAACCGCGCCTGCTCCTGCCGCAGCCGAAGGCCCAGCGCGACCAGGCCACCGACCAGTGCGACGGCCGAGACTGCGGCGAACGCGACGAGCGCCACCCGCATGCGCCGCATTCCTGTCCGGATTCTGGTCTTGGCGGTGCCGAGCGGCACCCCGAGGAAGGTCGCGATCTGCTGATGGGAGAGGTCATCGAAGAAGGCCAGGCTGAGGGCCTGCCGCTGGGGGGCGGGAAGGGCGTCGACCGCGTCCCGCACCGCCGACCGCTGGTAGTCCCGCCACACCGCCGAATCGGGTTCCGGACCCCCGTCCGGCACGGCGGAGAGCTGCAGGCCCTCCGGATCGCTCACCGTCGAGGGCCGCCGGCCCCGGTTCCGGAGCTCGTTGATCACGCGGGTGCGGACGATCCGCATCAGCCGCGGCCGGACGGGCTCCCGATCCGGGTCATACGTCTTCGCCTTCCGCCAGACCGCGATGAAGACATCCTGCACCACCTCCTCGGCGACGGGACGATCGAGCGACTGGCAGGCGATCCCCAGGATCAGCGCCGAATAGCGTCGATGGAGCGGAACCAGCGCCTCCTCGTCGCCCTCCGCCAATCGCCGCAACAGTGCTTCGTCGGTCGGCTCCGCCTCCTTCGAAACGAGCCTGAAGTTCTCCATCCCGCCCTCTCTCCGCTGCCGTGGACGCCCCTGCCTATCAATACACCGCGGACGGGCATCCGGATTGCCACATCGCGCGGCATGTTTTCCCGACCCGAGGCGGACGCAGGAACGAAAAGGCGCGGCGCCGTCGCCTGCCAGCCTCATCCGCGAAAGTCTTCCCCGGCGTCCGACATCCAGCCACGTGATAGGATCAGACGACGAATCCGAGCGGCGCGTCCGGGTCATCGCAGAAGACGCCGTCGTCCGTTCGCGGCGAACGACGCGACACCCGCCAATCCGAAGGACGCCCCAGCCGCATGCCGAACCCCAAGATCGCCTTCATCGGCGCCGGCAGCACCGTCTTCGCCCGCGCCCTGCTGCGCGACCTCTTCACCTTCCCCGAGCTTCACGGCGCGACCATCTCGCTCATGGACATCGACGCCGACCGCCTGCGCGACACCGAGCTCGTCGCCCGCCGCGTCGCCGCCCATGCCGGGGCCCACCCCGTCATCGAGAGCTCGACGGACCGCAGGCAGGCGCTCGACGGCGCGGCCTACGCGATCAACATGATCCAGGTCGGCGGATACCGCCCCTCGACCGTGATCGATTTCGAGATCCCCAAGCGGTACGGCCTGCGCCAGACGATCGGCGACACGCTGGGGATCGGCGGGATCATGCGCGCCCTGCGCACCGTCCCCGCGATGCTGGAGATCGCCGCCGACATGGAGGCGGTCTGCCCCGACGCGCTCCTCCTCAACTACACGAACCCGATGGCGATGCTGACCTGGGCGATGAACCGCGCCACGCCCATCCGCACCGTCGGCCTCTGCCACAGCGTCCAGGGCACCGCCGCCGAACTCGCCCACGTGCTCGGCCTCCCGGCCGACGAGATCGACTATCTCTGCGCCGGGATCAACCACATGGCGTTCTATCTCCGCTTCGAGCACCGCGGCCGCGATCTCTATCCCGATCTCAAACGCATCGCCGAGCAGGGCGCCGGACCCGCCTGGGAGCGGGTACGCTTCGAGATGCTCAAGCGCCTCGGCTATTTCGTGACCGAGTCGAGCGAGCACTTCAGCGAATACACCCCGTGGTTCATCAAGGGCGCCCGGCCCGACCTCCTCGACCGGTTCAACGTCCCGCTCGACGAATACCCCGCCCGCTGCGAGGACCAGCTGGGCGACTGGAGCGCGATGCGCGCCGCGTCCGCCTCGCCCGACCCCTCGGCGATCGACGCCTACGAGGCCGCGCGCACGCAGCGGCTGCCCGGCCACTGGACGCGCCGGCTCGACGCCACCCGCAAAGAGGATCCGGACCTGGCAGCCCGTCTCACCACCGACATCGTCGCCCGCCGCGCCGTCCGGTCGGACGGCCACTCGGGGGAGTACGGGTCGCTGATCATCCACAGCATGGAGACCGGGCAGCCGCGGGTCGTCTATGGCAACGTCGCCAACCGCGGGTTGATCGACAACCTCCCCGCCGACTGCTGCGTCGAAGTCCCCTGCCTCGTCGACAAGAACGGCGTCCAGCCGACCCGGATCGGCGCGTTGCCGACGCAACTCGCGGCGCTGATGCAGACCAACATCAACGTCCAGAGCCTGACCGTCGAAGCCGCCCTCACCCGCCGCCGCGACCACATCCACCACGCCGCCATGCTCGACCCGCACACCGCCGCCGAACTGAGCCTCGACCAGATCTCCTCCCTCGTCGACGACCTCATCGCCGCCCACGGCGACTGGCTGCCGACCTACGCGTGAACCTAATTGACGAACCCCCTCCAGAAGCGGGACCATCGGTCGACGAGTTCGTTGCGCTCCTGAAGTGACGGGGATGGGTGATGCAAAGCTTCTTGGTCATGCTGACGCCGGATCAGCTCGATGGCGGAGACACGGTGACGGTCCCCGGTCTCCCCGGTCTGGTCACCCACGGCGACTCCGTCGAGGAGGCGCTCTCCAACGCGAAGGAAGCGATCGAACTCTATCTCCCAGGTGGAACTCCCGAGAGTCTGGCCGCCAATGGCGTCAGGTCCGACCTCCTGCTCGCGACGGTCGACGTCCGGCTTACCGCCTGGCACCACCGTGCCAGAATGCCTTTTTGAGCCCAATGCCACCGTTGTGCTAGACGTCCGGAGTCCATAGGCCATGACTTTGACCACGCCCTCGGAGACCGAGCCGGACTCTGCACGTCCGATCCCGCCCACCCTTGCCGACCGCTATGCAGGCGTGCTGCTCGGGCTCGCCTGCGGCGACGCGCTCGGGGGCGCGGTCGAGTTCTGCTCGCGCGCCCAGATCGCCGCCGCCCACCCGGACGGCCTGCGCGATTTCGTCGGCGGGGGCTGGCTCCACCTCGTCCCCGGCGAGAACACCGACGACACGCAGTCGACGATCGCTTTGGCCGAGAGCTTTGCCGCGTCGCCGGAGCTCGCCATGGACGACTTCGCGCGCCGACTCCTGGTCTGGATGCGCACCGACCCCAAGGACATCGGCACCTTGACCCGCGTCGCCCTGAACAATCTGGCGGAGGGCCAGCCGTGGCAGGAAGCCGGCGAACGCGCGCTCCGCTCCCGCGGAGAGGGCAGCGCGGCCGGGAACGGCTCGGTGATGCGGTGCGCTCCCGTCGCCCTGCGCCATCGGCACGACACAGCCGCGCTCCGTCGGGCGTCCATCGACTCCTCCCGGATCACCCACGCCGATCGCCGCTGCACCTGGGCCTCGGTCGCCGTCAACCAGGCCATCGTCGCCCTCCTCGGCGGCGGTTCGGCCGCCGACGCCCTCTCCGCGGCCATGATCGGCATCGAGGATCCCGCGACGCTGGCCGTCCTCGGAACCGTCCCGACTCTCCATCGCGACAGCCTGCGCGCGGGAGGCTACGTGCTCCACACACTCGCCGCCGCCTTCTGGTGCCTGCTCAACCACGACTCGCTGGAGGAGACGATCGTCGCCGCCGTCGCCCTAGGCGAAGACACCGACACGACCGCCGCCGTGGCGGGCGCC
>JBPCRG010000505.1:0-2890 GCA_050997095.1 Thermomicrobiales bacterium
GACTTGATCACGTCGTAGGGGAGCGGGCGGGGCGACGCCCGGCCCTGGAGCTCGTTGGCGATCGCCATCGCCTCGAACTCCCCGATCCAGATCGGCAGATGCCGGTTGCCGCTGACTTCCTTGAGGAAGACGACGCGGCTCTGGGTGACCAGATTGACGCGAATGCTGTCCACGATCGTCTCGATCATCGGCTGATCCTTCCGACGCGGTGCGACTCTTCGGCGACGGGACGGAACCGGATGTCGCGCCGGTCCGGGCGTGAAGACCGCGATCCTGAAATCTCGGCGCACCTCGGTCATTCTACAGTCGACCGCGCGGATGCTCAATCGCGGTCCCGCCCCGTCAGCTACCGGGGAGCCCCGTGTAGTCGTGGTGGGGGACAAGGCCGAAGTCCGAGAGCGGCCAATAGGTCAGCCACGCCTTGCCGATGATGCTGTCGATCTTCACGACGCCGAAGACCCGCGAGTCCGAGCTGTTCCGGCGGTTGTCGCCCATCACGAAGATGTCGCCGTCGGGCACGGTCCACGGTTGGCAGTTGGCCTGGTTGCAGTCGGTGATGTTCGGCGCGATGTAGGGCTCGTCGACCTTGACCCCGTTGACGAAGAGCGAGCCGCCCTTCACCTCCATCGTGTCGCCGCCGAGGCCGAGCACGCGCTTGATGTACGGTTTGTCCGAGACGGTCGGCGGGTTGAAGAAGATGATGTCGCCGCGCTGCGGCGGGTGGAAGAGATAGACCGCGTCCTTGCCTTGGCGGTCCTCCCAGGGCAGGACGTTGAGGACGCGGTTGAGGTCGAAGTGGAAGTAGGCGTTGCGGTTGACGAGCAGCATCTCCTTGTTGTGGAGGTTCGGCGCCATGCTCATCCCATCGACCCGGAAATTGAGCACGAGCGCGCGGACGCCCACGAAGATCACGAAGGCGAGCAGCAGCGTCTCGATGATTTCACGCACCGCGGACGTCGTCTTCCGCTTCGCCGTCGGCGTCGCCTCCGTGGACGGGACGTCATCAGCCGAAACGTCCGGCTGAGCCGCCGAGGCTGCCGCGACGCTCGGAACCGGCCGGGGAGTCGCGTCGTAGGCGTCGGAGATGGGGCCGAGGTCGTCCGCCTGGGGTCGCTGCGGGCGTCGGGTACCGGAGGCGCCCGCGGCTCCGTGAGCGTCGTCGTGATTCATCGCTTCTCCAGAATCGGCCGGGGCCGCGTTCGCTCGGACCGGTCCATCATACCGATCACGGCTTCCCGGCAACAAGCTTGCCGGCGCCGGTCGTCGGGGTTGGCAGTACTTAGGTTCTAAGTCGTGGCCGACACCCCCCTTGGCGTCTTCCGTCCGGCGTTGCGGGCACCCTAGAATCGAGGGGTTGAACGCAGCGGCGCGCTCCGGGCGGACGCCAGGCGAGCGCCGCCGATTCGCGCAGACTGGAAAGGCGCCCGCCGCCCGTGCCCATATCCTCAGTCAAAACCGAGGCTCCGCTCGTCGAGCCGGGCCGCGACGACGGCCGCGTCCGGCGGACGTCGATGCCGGGCCGTCCCCACGTGCTGAAAGCGGGAACGGTCCTCCAGAACCGGTACCGGGTGATCGAGGTGCTCGGCGTCGGCGGGATGAGCACCGTCTACCGCTCCCGGGACCTGCGCTTCACCAGCGTCGACCGCCTCTGCGCCGTCAAGGAGATGTTCAATTCGGCCGACGATCCAAAGATGCGCCAACTTCGGCTCGCGAACTTTCAGCGCGAGGCCGCGCTGCTCGCGACGCTGACCCATTCCGCGATCCCGCGGATCTACGACTACTTCGAGCAGCAGGGCACGATCTACCTCGTGCTCGAGCTGATCCACGGGCAGGACCTCGAGACCCTGCTCAGCCAGCGCTGCGACCCCTTCGACGAGAAGGCGATCGTCGAAGGGGCGGTCAGGCTGTGCTCCGTGCTGGTCTATCTCCACAACCAGCAGCCCGATCCCATCATCTTCCGCGACCTCAAGCCGAGCAACATCATGATCAGGCTCGAGGACCAGGCGTTGATGCTGGTCGACTTCGGCATCGCCCGCTCCTTCGCACCGCAGCAAAAGGGCACGATGATCGGCACCGAGGGGTACGCTCCGCCGGAGCAGTACAAGGGGCTCGCGGACCCCCGCGGCGACGTCTACGCGCTCGGCGCGACGCTCCATCACCTCTCCACCGGCAACGACCCGCGAAGCGAGACGCCCTTCACGTTCGCGCAGCGCCCGCCGCGACGGTTGAACTCGGCGCTGAGCGAGGCCTTCGAGGAGATCGTCCTCAAATGCGTCGCCTACAACGCGGGCGACCGGTTCCAGTCGATGGCTGAGGTCCGCGACGCGCTCGAAGGACTGACATCCCTCCCGCGTCCGGCCCAGCGGATCGTCGATCCGCGACCCGTCGCCGCGATCGAGGTCCGACCCGTCGCCGCGATCGAGGCGCCGCAGCGGGAGCGGTCCGCCGGCTCGGCGCTGCTGAATTCCGCGCTTTCGGCTCCCGCCCCGGTCTCGGGCGCGCCGGCGCTTCCCGAGAGCCGGCTCGCCTGGTCGCTGAAGACGGGCGACGAGGTCCGCGGCAGCGCGACCTTCGCCGGGGGCGCCGTCTACGTCGGCTCGTACGACGGACATCTCTACGCATTGGACGAGACGAACGGGGCGGTCCGCTGGAAGTTCCGGACCCAGCGCGGGATCGTCTCCCGCCCGGCGTCGTTCGCCGAAATGGTGGTCTTCGGCTCGGAGGACAAGTCGATTTAGAGCGCCTATCAAAACCGTCACCGGAAGTGGTTCCAGCAGATGAGGGCGCAGCCCAAGGAGAGGAACGCCCTGTGGCTGTCGGCTCGGCGCTCGTAGCGGATCGTGAGCCGGCGCATCCGGCCGAGCCAGGCCATGGTCCGCTCCACCACCCA
>JBPCRG010000535.1:0-3541 GCA_050997095.1 Thermomicrobiales bacterium
CTTACGGCGAGTTCGCCCGCGGTTCGACTTGTCTGGCTGGTCAAGCCGGCGTCGCAGAGAATGGTCGCGGCATTCGGGTGGCTGGCGAGGAGGGAGGCGAACCGGCCGCAGCCTCCGGAGTCGGAGACGGCGATGGTGAGCGCGCGGTTTGCGAGCAGCCGGGCAAGCACGGCGGGGAGGGGCAGGTCGTCGGAGGCGTAGACGTAGCGGCCGAGTCGGTCGGAGACGACCGTGGCCGTCGCGTCGCGTTGGGCGATTGCGTCGGATTCCGTCGCGGCGATCGCGGTGACGCGGATGTGCACGCCGTCGTCCTTGGCGTAGGTGGCGACGACGGGGTTCGGGGTCTTCACGAGATCGTCGATCGTCTGCTCGGCGGCGGATTCGCCGATGCCGAGCGTGCGCAGGGTCACGGAGCGCACGACACGGCCGGGAGCGAGCCGGGTTATCCGCGGCACGGCCTGCTCCTTCCACATCCGGAACATCTCCCGCGGGACCCCGGGCATGGCGATGATCGTGCGGTCGCCGCTGCGGACAGCCCAGCCGGGGGCGGTGCCGACGGGATTGGGCAGAGGCTCGGCCGAGGGGATCAGCCACGCCTGCTTGCGGTTGCGCTCCGGCATGTCGATGCCTCGCGAGCGGAAGAAGCTCTCGACGACCATCACGAGATCCGGGTCGACCTGGGGGGTCTCGCCGACCACGTCGGTGATCGCCTCGCGGGTGAGGTCGTCGTCGGTGGGCCCGACGCCTCCGGTGCAGATCACGACGTCCGCGTCGATCAGGGCGAGGCGGATCGTGGCGGCTAGCCGGGCGCGGTCGTCGCCCACCTGCGTGACGTGCAGCAGTTCGATGCCGAGCGCGGAGAGCTCCTGCGCCAGAAACGTCGCGTTGGTGTCGGTAAGGTGGCCGAGGATCAGTTCGCTGCCGATGGAGAGGACGTGCGCGCGCATGGGTGTCTCCGCGTTGAAAACGGCTTCGGGATCGGTTCAGGGCATCGGACGTGAGTGTCTGAAGGGCAATCGGAAAAGTTTTCGGGGTTCGGGACGGTCAGGGCTTACGGTTTAGGATAGGACTCTTCAAGGTCGGCGACCTGTGCATGGATCCGTCCGGTCAGATTCGGACGACCTGAGCTTATCACCGCGTGACCCAGCTCATTTTCGTCAGATCATGTCGGCGGCGCCAGCCTCGTGAACCGCGTCGCCGAATGGCAGGCAGGATGTTCGGAGATCGGGGCGAATCGATCGGGGCCAGTGGCTGGATCGCGGAGATACGGCGAGCCTCAGGGGTCGACTGATCGTGACACGGGAACGATGGTGCTGGCCGACGGCGGTCGGGTACCACGATTCGAACGAGCTCGGGGTGGGACCGGACGCGACGTATCGGGCGCTTGTCGTCGTGTTTCAGGACGGCCCGGTCGTCGCCGGCGTGCGCCCGTACGACGCGGACGAGGATCCTTCGATCTCGGCGATCGAGGGGCTCGGCATGACCTACGACGGGCGCTCGCGAAACGGGCCGGACGGACGCGGGTGGGGGCACTGGACGTCGCTGAGTCCCAAGGTCTTGCGGATCGGTGCGCCCTCCGAGTCGTCGGAGGTCTGCGCGGCCACCGGCGCGAACGCCGTTCCGAACCATGGGGCTACCAACGGCAAGGCGATTACCGCCCTTTCCGCCAAGAGCACCGGGTCGTACGAACTCGTCCGCCTATTTCAGGACGAGTCGATCACCGACACGCTCAATGGCGACACTTTCGTCCCCGGATGGCGGGTCCAGGGCGACGCCGTGTCCTTCGCGAACGAGACGGACGTCGCGGCCTTCTCGGCGGCGGCCCACTCGCGGCCGCGGCCGGACGGCACGGATGATCCGACCGCAGAAACCGTCGGCGACGAGTCGGTGACGCTCACCCACGAGTTCACTTTATCGGACGGCCGCGTCAACTCGGGAACGGCGATCGGGTTCAGGGTGGGCGCGGACGTCGGCGTCCTCGCCGTGGGCGTTGCATTTACATCCAAGATAGCGGTGGACGCGCGGTCGGCGAGGTGGGCAGCGGTTTGGGCCAAGTGCCTTGATCGCGGCGACGGCACCCGTCCCGCCAAGACACCCGCAGGCCTCACGCCGAGGCGGTGAGGAGCGCGGCGTTCCGACACCGCCAACCAGGTCCATTTCGTCGCTCGCGCCACTCCGGCTTACTGCGGGTCTTTTTTCCGGATAACTGTAATTGTCCGCATTAGAAACACATGCTCAGCCTCTTAAAGGGAACTTCTTTAGCGCATCAAGAGCGTACAATGCCTGCGAGAGGATGTAGATGATGGATCTAGCAAATGACTTAACCGATCTCACTCCTATTCTAACAACCATTAAACAGACTGCCGACCGTCTCGGATTGGTCGTTCTCTCCGGGACTCCTTACGGGCCGATCACGGAGTCCGGTCTTTCGTGCGACGGTGATTGGCAGACATTTTTGGACGTTGCCGTGCGGGCGGGCGTCGCCATCCTCAACGTCGATGCGCGTCCCTACGACCCCGATGCCTTTACGCTTTATTCCAAGACTTTTGTAAAACTCCCAGATTGGGAAGACGACGCCCCGCTGCGTCTACAGGATGCCCAAGAGGCCGTCGGCAAGAATGTGCGACACGCGATACGGAAATGGGATCGACATGCGAAGTCGCTGGGACAGATACATCTGATGTGGCTTCATGCGGGGGTGGCGCACGACTGGGAGCGGCAAACGTCCTGGATGGACGACTGCGAAGACAAAACCTTAGACGTTGTAAGCGAAGCGTTGGAAGGGTATCTAGAAGAACCGATAGTACCGAAAGCGCAACCTAAACCCTCGGAACAAGAGATTGCCATTTCCAAGCGCATTCATGAGCTCGCGATCGACCTGGCAAGACATCCTCGATTTACGGACGCGGCGAGTGATCAGAAGCGGCAATTTATGGCTGAGCAGCTTTATGGAAATCAATTGCCTGAGTTAGAAGGATCAAATAGGCCTGCGGCTTACCGCATCGCGGAACGCGCGGTGCTCGCTTATTGGTGGGCGATTGGCCCGGAAGAACAACTGAAACTTACCGAGCGGGCGTTGGATCTTGCGACTTCGGGTGAACCCAAACGCCGCATCGCCGCCATCTTGCGCATCTCCGAGGCCCGGGTTGAACAACTGCTCGCAGCGGCGAAGCGCCCCGCGACTTAATCTGAGAACTCCGTCGTAGTCGTCTCGACAACCTCCGTTTTGAGATCCTCGGAAGGCATCTCAAAACATCTCTCAACGGAATGTAAGGTGCAGGCCAATGCTTCGATCGGATATGCACCTTGACTCCTCGGCCGTCTTTGAACAGCCGTTTGCAGTAGGCGCAGGTTCGACTTGCTAAGGTCATCTGCTTGATAAAAGTCTCGATTTTCATGTCTCAAAAACGGTCGAACGATATTGTCAGACATAACGTCGGTCTACCTTATCTAACCTCACTGGCGAGCACGTAGCCTTCGTCTTCGCTGGGGGGTTGCCAATACGGCAGGTAGTAGTCCAGCAGCGCTCCACTGATCCGAA
>JBPCRG010000549.1:0-4684 GCA_050997095.1 Thermomicrobiales bacterium
AGCCGGATCCGGCGAGCGGGGCATGGATCGAGAACGGGATCCTGCGGGTCGAGATCGGCGCCGACGGCGCCCTCGCCCGGCTGCTGGACCGGACGATCCGCCGCGACGTCCTCGCGGACCGCGCCAATCAGCTGTGGGCCTACGTCGACAAGCCCCGCTCCTGGGACGCCTGGGACATCGACGAGACCTACGAGCGGAACGGCGCCGAAATCGGCGGCGTGACCGGCGTCGAGGTCGCCGAATCGGGACCGCTGCGGGCCTCGGTCCGGGTCGAGCGCGTCTGGCGCGACTCCCGGATCGTGCAGACCTACCGCCTTTGGAGCGGGTCGCGGCGGCTCGACATCGAGACCGAGATCGACTGGCATCAGCGTCAGGTCTACCTCCAGGCCCGCTTCCCGCTCGCGATCCGCGCCCGGCACGCCACCTTCGAAACGATGTACGGCGTGGTCCAGCGCCCGACCCACCGCAACACCTCGCTCGACGCCGCCCAGTTCGAGGGCTCGGGCCATCGCTTCGCCGACCTCTCCGAACGGGGTACGGGGCGGCGCTGCTCAACGACGCCAAGTACGGCTACGGCGTCCACGACAACGTCCTCACCCTCTCTTTGCTGCGCGGTCCGCTCTACCCCGACGCTTTGGCGGACGAAGGCGCGCACCGCTTCACCTACAGCCTCTTCCCGCACCGGGGCGACTGGTCGGACGGCGAGGTGACGCGGGAGGCGTTCGCGCTCAACAGCCCGTTGGTGGTCCTCTCCACGGCGGGCGGCAGCAACGGGGGCGCGGGATTTGTGACAATGGAGGGAGTTCCGCTCGGTCTGGGCAGCCTGAAACCGGCCGATGCCGGAGAGGGGTTGATCTTGAGGATCTACGAGCCGAACGGCGCCCGGGGCTCGGCGACCCTGCGCTTCGCCCAGGCACCGACGCGGGTGGAACGCGTCGACCTGCTCGAGGAAGCGTCGGCGGAGGGACCGCCGTTGCGGATCGAGGGCGGCTCCGTCACCCTGGACGTCCGCCCGTTCGAGGTCGCGACCCTGCGTCTCGTCTTCTGAATCGTCACTGGAGGAGCCTGTGGAAACGCTTCGGATCGGAGTTTTGGGCGCGGGCGGGATCGCCCGGGAGCACGCGATCGGCTGGCGGGACAACGCGCCCCGCGGCGAGATCGTCGCCTTCGCGGACGTCACCCCGGAGCGGTCGGCGTACCTCTCCGCCCAATTCACCGGCGGAAAGGCCCGCCACTACGACACGGTCGACGCCCTGCTCGCCGATCCCGAGATCGACGCCGTCGACCTCTGCCTCCCGCACCATCTGCACACGGGCGCGATCGTCGCCGCGGCGAAGGCGGGCAAGGCCATCCTCTGCGAGAAGCCGCTCTGCACCTCGCTGGAGGACGCCGCGCTGATCGCCGCCGCGCTGAAGCAGAGCGGCGTCACCTTCGTGATGGGCCACAACCAGCTCTTCCAGCCCAGCCTGATCGAGGCCCGGCGCCTCCTCGGCGCGGGCATCCTCGGGCGCGCCTTCCACATCCGCTCGATCGAGGCGTTCCAGCATCGCGGCCTCTTCGCGGCGCCCACCCAGCCGCATCTGCTGACCGGGGAGAGCCCGTTCGCCTGGCGCGCCGATCCGAAGCGGATGGGCGGCGGCGAGGTGCTGGACACCGGCTGGCACGCCTCCTACCGCCTGCTCGCGCTCGCGGACGACCGCCCAGTCGAGGTCTCGGCGATGATGGAGCGCTTCTTCGTCCCCGGTCTGACCACCGAGGACACGGGCGTGCTCCTGGTCCGGTTCGCATCCGGCGCGATCGGCGAGATCGTGACGTCGTGGGCCTTCGGCATGATCGACGGCTGGCACTTCGAAGTCGCCGCGGAGAACGGCAGCGTGGCCGGCGGGAAATCGAAGATCGTGCACCAACTGCACGGCTGGCCCGAGCCGGCGACGCGCGACGTCCCGTCCGTCCACACGTTCACGGCGGAGATCGCGCACTTCCTCGACGTGGTCCAGCTCGGCGCCGCCAGCCAGGCCCCGTTCGAGACCGCGGCGAGGGTGCTCCAACTCACGATGGCGGCCTACCGGTCGTCGGCCGAGCACCGCGCGATCGCGCTGCCGGAGAACCCGGTCGAGCCGGGCGTGCCGGTCGCCTGACCTTCGCCGCCCATCGTTCGCTGGACAAGCAATTCCATGAGAGAGGTTCGGATGCTCAAGACGCTCGGTCTCCACGCCATCGGGATCCCAGGACGCCCGATCCCCGACGCCATCGAGACGGCCGCCGCCGCCGGATTCGACGCGATCACCTTCGACATCCGCGAGGCGGCGCGCCTGGCCGACGAGCACGGCGTCGCCCACGTCCGCGATCTCTTCTTCGCCAAGCACATCGTTCCGGGATCGTGGGGCCTCCCCGTCGCGATCCGCCAGCCCGAGCAGTTCGAGGCGGATCTGGTCGAGCTGCCGAAGCTGGCCGCGCTCGCGGCCGAGCTCGGCTGCCCGCGCGCGACGACCGGGGTGATGCCGGGCAGCGACGACCGGGCGTACGACGAGAACTTCGCCTGGCACGTCGAGCGGCTGCGCCGGGTCGCCGAACCGCTGCAGGCGGCGGGGTGCAGGCTCGGGATCGAGTTCATCGGCCCGGCGACCTTCCGCGCCCCCTTCGCGCACCCGTTCGTCTACACCCTGGCCGGCGTCCAGGACCTCGCCCGCGCGATCGGGACCGGCAACGTCGGCGTGCTCCTCGACGCCTGGCACCTCTACGCCTCGGGCGGATCGGTCGACGAGATCGACGGGCTGGCCGCGGACGAGGTCGTCGTGGTCCATGTCAACGACGCGCCCGCCGGGATCGCCCGCGACGATCAGGTCGACAACGTCCGCGCGCTTCCGCTGGAGACCGGCGTGCTCGAGCTGGTCCCGTTCATGACGAAGCTGCGCGCGATCGGATTCGACGGCCCCGTCATGCCCGAGCCGTTCAGCCAGCGCCTCAACGATCTCGCGGCGACGGACCCCGACGCTGCAGTCCGCGCGACGGCCGACTCGATGACCGCGCTCTGGCAGGCCGCGGGATTGCCGTGACGGAAGCGACAGCGCCGCGCGCCGGAGAACCCCCTCTCCCGCGCACCGGGAGAGGGGGCAGGGGGTGAGGGCCGTCTGCCGCGCGTAAAATGCAGTCGACAAACACCCAAACAAGAAGGAGACGAACCATGAAGATCGGCGTGTTCGGGGTGCTCTTTTCGCAGCGCCCGCTCGAGGAGATGCTCGACTACATCAAGGAGGCCGGCTGCACCGCGGTCGAGATCGGCTCCGGCGGCTATCCCGGCGACGCGCATTGCAAGCCGAAGCAGCTGCTCGCCGACGGCGCAGCCCGCGACCGATTCCTGAAGGCCTTCGCCAGCCGCGGCATCGAGATCAGCGCCCTCTCCTGCCATGGCAATCCGCTCCATCCCGACAAGGCGATCGCGAACGCGCACGACGAAGCCTTCCGCGAGACGGTCCAACTCGCCGAGCAGCTCGGGGTCGGCACGGTGATCACCTTCTCGGGCTGCCCCGGCGACTCCGACACCGCGACCGCGCCGAACTGGGTCACCTGCCCGTGGCCCACCGAGTACAAGACGACGCTCGACTGGCAATGGAAGGAGAAGGTCGCGCCCTACTGGGCCGATGCCGGAAAATACGCGAAGGATCACGGGGTCCGGGTGGCGATCGAGCTGCACCCCGGCTTCGTCGCCTACCACACCGAGTCAATCTGGAGGTTGCGCGAGGCGGGCGGCGAGGCGATCGGCGTCAACTTCGACCCCTCCCACCTCTTCTGGCAGGGCATGGACCCGCTGGTCTGCGTCCGCGAGCTCGGCGGCGCGATCTACCACGTCCATTTGAAGGACACCTGGCTGGACGAGGCCAACATCAAGCGCAACGGCGTGCTCGACACCAAGCTCTACACCGACGAGGTGCATCGCTCGTGGATCTTCCGCACCGTCGGCTACGGCCACGGCCAGGAGTTCTGGCGGGCGCTGATCAGCGAGTTGAGCCTCGCCGGCTACGACGGCTCCCTCTCGATCGAGCACGAAGACTCGCTCCTGAGCGTCAACGAAGGCTTCACCCGCGCAGTTAATTTCCTCAAGGAGTCCGTCATCACCGAACCCGCCGGCAAAGCCTGGTGGGCCTGACCCCGTCCCACATGACGCCCTCCGTCGTTCCGAGCCGGGTCACGGGCGCCCCCCCCGTCATTCCGAGCGGAGCCCGCGGGCGGAGTCGCGGGGTCCAGGAATCTCTTCGACCGCAGGGAGAACCGTCGTCGGTGCGGGCGAACACGCGTGTCGTTCAAATGGAGAACCGCGACGAGACTCTTCGTGCCTCAGAATGACGGTGGAGGAGGCGTGCTCCAACTGTCATTCTGACGAAGGAAGAATCTCGTCCCCTCCGTTCCAAACGACAGTGGAGGAGGCACGCCCCACATGTCATTCTGAAGTCACGAGGAATCTCGTCGTCCCCGTTCCAATAGGCCCGATCAACGAGAGTCGGACTCCTGACCTGAGCGGGGCAGCGCCGATGCGGCCCGAGGGCGTGTTTGCAAAACCGGCGTCGCCCCATCTCGTCCGCTCCGACAGGTCGCCGCCAGTCGGTTTCAACCGGCGTGTGATGACTGAGCAGGGTGCCCTCTGGGCGATTTTCAACCCCGCTCGTCAGGTCGCATGCGCTCGGGC
>JBPCRG010000550.1:0-5219 GCA_050997095.1 Thermomicrobiales bacterium
TCCCGAGCGCATCGGCCGCCTTCCCGACAGCGCCGGCATGCCCAACGAGATCGTCGTCCACCGCAGCCACCGCCTGAACTACGACCAGATGTACCGCCTCGCGGGGGCGAGGCTCGTCGAGATCGGCGTGCCCTACGAGACCGAGCGCTGGGAGCTGGAGCGCGCGATCACGGAGCGCACCGCCGCGATCGCCTACGTCGACTCCCGCAACGTCGGCCCCGGCGCGCTGCCCTTCGCGACGGTCGTCGAGATCGCGCGCGCCCGCGGCGTGCCGACGATCGTCGACGCCGCCTCGACGGTGCCGCCGCTCTCGCACCTGCACTGCTGGAGCGGGTGGGGGGCCGACCTCGTCATCTTCAGCGGCGGCAAAGGCATCCGCGGTCCGCAGGACTCCGGGCTGCTCGCCGGCCGTGCCAACCTGATCGCCGCCGCCCGCGCGAACGGCAGCCCGAACAGCGGTATCGGCCGCGGGATGAAGGTGAGCAAGGAGGCGATGGCCGGCCTCTGGAAGGCGCTCGACCTCTTCCAGCTCGCCGACCACGCGGCGGACTTCGCCGCCCATCTGGCTCAGGCCGACGTCCTCTGCGACGCCCTCGGCTCCCGCCCCGACCTCTGGACCGCGATCGAGGGCGATTGGGCGGATCGGCCGGCCCCGGTCGTCCGCGTCTTTCCGCAGCGCGACGCCTGGAGCCCCGAGGCCGTCCGCCGCGACCTCATGCGCCCCGCGCCCGGAACCCCCGCCATCCACGTCGACGTCCAACGCGGCGGCCTCCAGATCAGCACCCATTGCCTCCTGCCGGGCCAGGAGCTCGTCATCGCCCGCCGTCTCGGTGAGATTCTGGGTCCGGGTCAGTGATCCGGCATGTGCCATGAGACGGATCGGGAGTGGGGAACGACGAGATTCTTCCTTCGTCAGAATGACCTTTGGAGCACGCCTCCTCCACCGTCATCCCGAGTGGTCTGTGCAAGATCAATTGGCATCATTGTCGCTGCCGCGCCTTCCTCCCCCGTCATTCCGAGCGGAGCCTGCAGGCGGAGTCGAGGAATCTCTTCGTGCGGAGCGAGAATCGTCGTCGGCTGGGACGATGACACATGACGTTGCACCGACCACTGATCCTCGAAGGGTATCGGCGGTCCCTTCCGGAAGTGGCGCAGCGTGCGCGTCCGCCAAAGCCAGGGCCTCGTCGCGCATCAGCGCGCGGAGCGATTCCGGGGAGAGCACCCGCACGTGGCGGCCCCAGCCGAGCAGCCAGGAGAGCACGTCGCGCTCGTGCCTGACCCGGAGCGTGACGATCAGCCCCGCCGCCGTCTCCTCCTCGCGCTCGGTGAAGTACGACCGGTCCTCGCGGACCCAGCGCGCGACCTCCGGCGCGAAAAGCGCTTCGATCAGGATGGGCAGGACGTCGCGCTCCCCATGCCGCACGTGCGCGTCGGGCGGCCGCTCGAACCGGCCGCCGACGACCGCTATCTCCTCGATCCGGTCCAGCCGGAACGTGCGGCGAGTCCCCCGCAGGTGGTCGTGCCCCGTCACGTACCAACTCCCCGCCGACCGGGCCAGCACGTACGGGTCGATCACCCGGATTGTCGCGCCGGAGCCGCCGTCCGCCGGGCGCCGGGGGTGGTAGCGCAGCCGCACGGGCGACCGATCGGCGATCGCGCGGCGCAGCAGCGCGAGCCGCTCGTCCGGCACGTCCGCGCGGGTCGGAACGAACCGGACGCTCTCGCGAAGCTCCTGCGTCTCCCGGCGGATCGGCTCGGGGAGGACGGCGGCGATCTTGCGGGCGGCGTTCGCCGCGGCGACCCGGTACTGGGCGTCGAAGCTCGCCGCCATCACCCCCGCGCCGAGGAGGAGCATCGCCGCCTCCGCCGTCGAGAACATGAGCGGGGCAGGAAATACCCCTCGATCAAGGAGTACCCCCTGCCCGGCGTCGCGACCAACGGCACGCCCGATTCCGAGAGCGCCTGCATGTCCCGGTAGATCGTGCGGACGCTCGTCTCGAATCCGCCGGCCAAGTCCTCGGCCCGCACCCAGCCGCGGGCTTGGAGCTCGAGGACGACGGCCAGCAGCCGATCGGTCCGATTCACGCCGTCACCGGAGCCGCCCGAACGGGATCACGCCCGTGCCCGGGGCTGCAGGAGATGGAGCGGGTTGCCGTCGCAGTCCCGGATCGCCAGCGTCCGCCCGAACGGCATCTCCGACGGCGGGGCGAGGATCTCGACGCCGCGCGACTGGAGCTCGCGGTGCGTCGCGTCCGCATCGTCGACGAACCACCACAGCTCGAGCGGATCGCCCGCTCCGGCTTCGCCAAGCGCGAACGTCGCCCCGCCCGCGCCCGCGAACTGGACGAATCCCGGCGCCTCCTCCTCAACGGTGAGGCCGAGTTTCTGGACGTAGAAGTCGCGGGTCGCGGCGACGTCGTCGACATGCCGGATGATGAAACTGAGCCCCTTGAGCATGATCGTCTCCTCGTCGGTCGATGGCTGCGGTCAAGCCATTTCCTGGCCGCATCGACATCATGCGCGCCGCGAGTGACAACAGTATGTCAGGAGCCGTCAGCCTTCGCGGAATTGATCGCCGATCAGGCGTGGCATCCATTCGACAACGCTCCGAGAGATTCCAAGAACCTGAAACCCGACTCGAGATGACGGATGGGGCGTCCCGTCGTCGACGACAATGATGCCGATCGGTCTTGCATGGCCCGCTCGACGCTCAGTACAGCGTCAGGGGTCGTCGTCCGGACCGACGACGGTTCTCGCTCCGCTCGAAGAGATTCCTCGACTCCGCCTGCGGGCTCCGCTCGGAATGACGGAGGGCGTGGCGCCGCCGATGATGGCACCGATTGACGGTGCACAGATTACTCGATGGAGCATTGAAGCCGCCTTTGTCAGGTCCGCCACGAGACAGGGCGGACGCCGTTCGCCCCTACGGAAGGGGGAGCGCTTCTCCCCGCCAGACCCGCCCTCTTGCCAGTCACCGTTGCTCAACTCACTTGGGATGACGGAGGGGCAGCCACGCCCCGCAGGTCATTCTGACGAAGGAAGAATCTCGACAGAAATCCGCGCGCCATGTCGATTCAGGTCGGACGATCGAGCGGGCGCCTATGCTGTCGGCAAGCCCTACGGCTTCTTGTTCGTCTCGTCGGCGAGTTTGGTGGTGAGGTAGTAGTCGTAGATCTGGCGGGTGCGGGGGGCGGCGAAGAGAACGCCTTCGCCGGAGCTTTCGACCATCACGATCGAGGAGATGGTCGCGGTCGCGCCGTATGGACCGAACGCCGCGAACCACGAGTGCGGCTTCTCGGCGACGTTGAGCTGGTTCTGCGCCGTCCCGGTCTTGCCCGCGATCGGCCAGGCCATGTCGCCGAAGACGCGCACGGAGCCCGCGCCGTTGGGGTCGCTCGTCTGGTCGCGCAGCGCGCTCTGGATCTCCGCGATCGTCGCCTTGCCGACGGCCAGCTTCTTCGCGGTCCGCTTGCCGACTCGCGTCATCGTCCCGTCCGGCGTCTGCGTGAACTCGACGATGTAGGGCTGGAGCACGGCGCCCTTGTTCGCGATCGCGGTGTAGGCGACGGCCATCTGCAGCGGCGTCGCCTCGAGGTACCCCTGGCCGATCGAGAGGTTGATCGCGTCGCCCCTAGCCCAATAGTCGCCGACGGTCTTGCGCTTCCAGGTCGGATCGGGCACGATCCCGCCGATCTCGGGCAGGTACGGGATTCCCGTCGGACTGCCGAGCCCGAACGACTTCGCCATGTTCGGCAGCAGCGTGTCGTCCTTCTCGTCGAGCGCGTTGCCGATCTGATAGAAGATGGTGTTGCAGGAGTTGACGAGCGCCTGGTGCAGGGTGAGCGCGCCCTGGGCGCCGACGCCCTCCTCGGCCGTCCAGTCCCGGAAGACGGTGTCGGTGCCGGGGATGCTCCACTGCTGCGGGCAGTCGAACGGGGTCTCGCCGGTGTAGCCGAGCGCCTCCATCCCCGCCGCCATGGTGATCACCTTGAAGATGGAGCCCGTGGGGTAGCCCGCCTCGGTCGCGCGGTCCAGCAGCGGCCGCTTCGCCTCGTCGTTGACATACGCCAGGTCTTTGGCGGCGAAGCCGGAGACGAACCAGGCCGGGTCGTAGCTGGGGTGGCTCGCCAGCGCGAGGACCGAGCCGTTGCGGGGATCGAGGATCACCGCGCTGCCGCTGACGTCGCCGAGCGCGGCGTCGACGGCGGTCTGGAACGCCTTGTCGATCGTCAGGATGAGGTTTTGGGCCGGAACCGCCTTCTTCTCGGCGATGACCGACTTCTCGGTCCGCGAGCCGCAGTCGACGACCGCCAGCGTGCCGCCCGGCTGGCCGGAGAGGAGGTCGTTCGCGCCCGCCTCGAGCCCCGCCCGGCCGACCCGCTGGTCGGCGGCGAGACGGCCCGTCTTGTCGGCGGCCAGATCCTCGGCCGTCACCTTCGTCACGTAGCCGGTGATGTGGGCGGCCTTCGCCCCCAGCGGGTAGAGGCGGGCGGTCTCCGTGCGCACCGCCACGCCGTTGTCGGCCACCGTCCCGATCCCGTTCAGGAGCTGCTGGTCCATCTGCTCCGGGAACTGCTTGATCGGCATGAACCAGTCGGGCTGCCCGTTCTTGTAGCGGTCCTTGATGTCGGCGGCGGTCATCCCGGTGATCTTGGCCAGCGTCTTCAGGGTCGCGGCCTCGTCCTTGATCTGGCCGGGGATGATGCCGAGCACGTTGACCGTGCCGTCGTAGGCGAGCGGATCGCCGTTGCGGTCCAAGATGCTGCCCCGGCTCATCGCCGCCGCGTGGTAAGCGATGCAGTCGCCGCCCAGATTCTTGAAGATGAGCGAGGGCGTCCAGTCGATCTTCCAGGCGTCGCCTTCGCGCCGGAGCTGGACCGTGTTCTCCTCGGTCACCTGCCCGACTTTGGAGGACGTGAAGACCACCCGGATCGGCACCTGCGTCTGGAGGTTCGCGGCGCCGGTGGCGCGCACGCCGACCGCGGTCAGGCCGGCCTCGGTGGCGATCGCCGCGTAGCGGTCCGCGAAGGCCTGGCGGCCGGCCGCCTTCTGCGCGCCCGCGGTCAGCAGGTCGTAGATGCCGCCATAGTCGCCCGCCGCCCAGCGGTCGCCGAACTGCTGGCCGACGGAGAACGGCGGGCCGATCTCAACGGCCGCGACCGCGGGCAAGTCCGTGGCGACCGCCGCCGCTTCCGGGGCGTCCGAGGGCGTCGTCGCCG
>JBPCRG010000571.1:0-3061 GCA_050997095.1 Thermomicrobiales bacterium
GTTCCCCTCGTGCTCGCCCTGCTGATCGAGGTTGACGCCGTCGACCGACTCGTCGCCGACGCCCGCGGTCTCAGTCTCGGTCGCGCTTTCGGCGGCGCCCGTGTCCGCCTGCTGTGCCTTGGCGACAACTGCGTTCGTCCCGGCCTTGGCCGAGAGGAGGCTCACACTGCCGACCTGGGCCGTGCCGTCCGCGCCAGTCTGGTCGCCGCACTGCAGCGTGTCCGTGTCGGCGGCGTCGCTCGTGGCGGCCTGCTCGCCGGTCGGCTCGGTCGCGTCGGCGGCCGTGCTCTCGTCCTGGATGGTGTCCGCGTCGTTCGGATTCCCGGCCGCGTCCGGGGGCTGGGACGCGCATGCCGGGTCCTGCGGCGCGGTCTGAGCCGAGGGCGCGGCTCTGGTCAGCCGGAACGGCGCCCCGGCGTCGATGCCGGCTCCCAGTCCCCGCGTCACCGAGGATGCATAGGCCGGGGAGGCTGCGGCGGCGCCGTTCGCGCCCACGACGGCCACCCCGCCCAGAAGGGTCAGCCCGAGCGCCAGCCCGGTGATCCCCGTCAATCGACTTCGCATGATATGGCCTCCGATTCTACTCGCCAACGAGACCCCTCGCCGGTCGCCGCCCCTCTTCAGGGCATGTCGTCACGATAGCGAGTCCGGCATATGGTCCGCGTATGGCCCGAGGCACTCCGCCGGAGATGCGTGGCGGAGGCCGCACGTCAGCTTGGCGTCCATGGGCCGCACGGTCCGGCGCCGCGCGGGCGACTTTCGTGGCTCCTCAGCCGGAGCCAGGCGTGGGGGCGACCGGTCACCGGTGCATCGGGGCCAATGCGGCCGCGCGAGGCGACCGCACCGTCACGATCGGACCTCCTCCGCAACGGCGACGTCGCGGCGGTCGCCCCGCGAAGGAGGTCCGATCGTCAGCGGCGCGGCGCGGGAGGGGCCGGGTGACGCGAGGGCAGCCGGACCGTCGTTTCCAAGCCGCCGTTCGCGGGCGCGGTGGCCGTGACCTCGCCCCCGTGAGCGATCGCCAAGGCGCGCGTGATCGCCAGCCCCAGACCGAAACCGGCGGGACGGCGACGGTCGGCGGGACCGCGCTGGAATGGAGCGAAGAGGGCCTCGACGGTCGCCTGGGCCAGCACGACTCCGCCATTCGCGACCCGCGTCACGGCATCGCGGCCTTCGGTCCCGACCATGACGCGAACCCACCCTCCGGAGTGGTTGTGCTTGATCGCGTTGTCGATCAGGTTGCCGACCAGCCGCTCCAGAAGGGCGCGGTCGCCAATCACGGCGGCCGGCGCCAGGGAGAGGTCGAGGCGAATGCCCGCGGTGTCGGCGGCGCGCGCGTAGCCGTTCACGACGTCGCCGACAAGCTCCGCAAGGTCGATCGGCGCGTGGTCGCGCAGGGCGCTCTCGCTCCGGGCAAGCGTGAGCAATCCGTCGATCAACCGCTCGGATCGGTCCGCGGCCGAGACGATCGTCTCGTTTCGCTGCCGTTCCCGCGGAGTCGCATCCGGTCCGGCAAGCGCGACCTCGGCCTCGGCGCGGATGATCGCCAGCGGCGTGCGCAATTCATGGGAGACGTGCGACGAGAATTGCCGCTGGCTCTCGAAGGCCGTCTGGAGACGGCCGAGCATGTCGTCGAAGGTGTCGGCAAGCTCCTTGAGCTCGTCGGGAGGGCCGCGCAGGGCGATCCGTTCGCCGAGCGTCGTCTCCGAGGCGTGCCGGGCATGCAGCGTGATCTCCCGGATCGGCCGAAGCACCCTGCCCGCCACGAGCCAGCCGAGGATGATCGCGAAGCCGCCGCTCACGAGCAGGGCGATGGTCGACTGCGTGATGACCTCGCGCAAGGCGGCGGCGCGCTCGTCGCTGCGCGCCGCGGAGACCTGCACGTCCACGCTGTTCTGGTCGGCGCCGACCGGCAGGTTGATCGGGTCCGTCTCGGGCGCGATGGGGGCGAGGGCACGGCTCATCAGACCGTACGTGAGCGCGAAGAGCAGAATGCTGGCGCCGAGGAAGAGACCGCCGTAGAGGAGAGTCAGCCGAAGCCGGATGGTCGGTTGCAGCCGGCGTCTCATCCGTCGCCGTCCAGGCGGTAGCCGACGCCAACGACCGTCCCGATCAGGGGCGGCTCGCCGAGCTTGCGGCGCAGGGTCATCAGGGTGATGCGCACCGCGTTGGTGAAGGGATCGGCCTCGTCATCCCAGACACGCTCCAAAAGCTCCTCGGCGCTGACCACCCGCCCCGGCGTCGCCGCGAGCACCTCGAGCACGGCGAACTCCTTGCGCGTCAAGGGGAGGAGCCTGCCCCCGCGGATCGCCTCCCGACGGGCCGGATCGACGACCAGGTCCCCGGCCACCAGCACCGGTGGCGTCGCGACCGCGGGTCGGCGCCCCAGGGCGTGGACTCGGGCCACCAGTTCGGCCATGATGAAGGGCTTGGGGAGATAGTCGTCGGCGCCAAGCGCGAGTCCCCAGACCCGCGCCTCGACGTTCCCGGCTGCGGTCAGCATCAGGATGCGGGGGGTCGGCGTGCCCGCCAGCAACTGTCGGCAGACATCGTCTCCGTGCAGTCCGGGCAACTGGCGGTCGAGCACGACGACCTCGTACGGCGTCACCTCCGTCTTGGCAAGCGCCGTCTCGCCATCGTGGGCGACATCCACGGCCAACCCGGCCTGCCGCAGGCCGCGCGCCACCACGTCGGCCAGTGCCGCTTCGTCTTCGACGACGAGGACTCGCATGATTGCCCCTCCCGCGCGGACGCACTCGCCTTCCCAGTCATATTACCCGGACGCCGGTCAGGACTGCGGCGTCGACTGCAAAGGGCGAATCTAGCGCCAACTGCGGGTGTTGAGGCAACCGGTGCAAATTCGGCTGCGAGAACGGTCAGTGCATTTCGGATGACGCATCCGGCGTGTTCGGCTCGGCTGTTTCTGCCCGTGGTCGCACGGCCGGGCAGCGAACGGGCGGACTCCGATGACGCGGCGGAGGGAATGGGGAGGTGTCCTCGCTCCAGCCCCTCCGCCGCGCTCCCGCGGCGTTTCCCCACAGGCGGAGCGGCGCTGCCCTTA
>JBPCRG010000458.1:0-4036 GCA_050997095.1 Thermomicrobiales bacterium
CCTCTGGACCTTCCGCATCGCCCAGCCCTACGCCTTTCTCGGCCCCAGCCCCTTCAGCTTCAAACTCGATCCCCGGTGGACCCGCGACCTCGACTACTGGCGGCTCGTCCAGGCGGGCCAGATCGACATGCCTCCCGGCCATCAGTGGGCGGACAGGACTCCGATCGTCTTCATCGTCAAGAACCTCGTGCTTTGGGGGCTTGGCGCGCCGCTCGGCGTCGCCGCGCTGCTCGCGCTCGCGATCGCCGGGTTCGGGCTCGTTACCGCGCGGAGGTGGCCGCCCGCGTGGCAGATCGTGCTCGTCGCCTGGCCCGCCTTCCACATCGCCTACTACGGCGTCAGCGTCGTCAAGACGATGCGGTACGTGCTGCCAGCCTATCCGTTCCTCGTGATCCTAGCTGCGGGCATGCTCGCCGGATTCTGGGAGCGGGCCGCGGTCCGGCGTCCCGAGCACCCGCTCGTCTGGCAGGCGCTGCCGACGCTGCTGGTGGTCGTCGCGACCGCCTGGTACGCGATCGCGTTCTCCGGGATCTATTCCCGCACCTCGACCCGGATCGCGGCGTCCGAGTGGATCTTCGCCAATGTGCCCGCGGGCTCGGCGGTGCTCAACGAGCATTGGGACGACGGCCTGCCGATGCAGCTCCCCGGTTCGCCCAACAACGCCTACACCGGAACCCAGCTCACCCTCTACGACGAGGACAACCCGGCCAAGCTCGGCGCGATGATGGCGCAGCTCGACCACGCCTCGTACATCTTCCTCTCCAGCAACCGCCTCTACGGGTCGATCCCGCGGATCCCCGAGCGCTACCCGATGACCATCGAGTACTACAAACTGCTCTTCTCCGGCAAACTCGGGTTCGAGGAGGTCAAGACCTTCACCTCCCGCCCCTCGTTCCTGGGCGTGACCTTGAACGACGACAACGCCGAGGAGGCGTTCACCGTCTACGACCATCCGAAAGTGATGATCTTCCGGAAGAACGGCGCCTACGATTCGACCGCGATCCGGGGCGATCTCTCCGCGGCGCTGGCGGCGGGCGGCGACATCGTCAACATCCGGCCCGTCCAAGTCGGCAAGAACCTGCTCCTGATGGCGGACGGCGAGCGGCGCGCCCAGCAGGCGGGCGGCACCTGGAGCGCGGCCTTCTCCCGCGGCGACCTGGCGAACCGCCACCCGCTGCGGCTCTGGTACCTCGCCCTCCAGCTGATGGCGCTCGCCGCGACCCCCCTCTGCTGGCGCGTCTTCCGCGGGCTGCCGGACCGTGGCTACGCCGTCGCCAAAACGCTCGGACTGCTCGCCGCGGGCTACGTCGCCTGGATCCTGCCGAGTCTGCACCTCATGAGCTTCGGGCGGGGCGCCGTCGCGATCGGCGTCGGAATCACCGCGCTCGCGTCCGTAATCGCCTTACTCCCGGTCCGCGCCGCGTTCGTCGCCGACCTGCGCCGCCGCTGGCGGGACATCGCCGCGACCGAGCTGATCTTCATCGCGGCGTTCTTCGCCTTCGCCCTGCTGCGCTCGAAGAACCCCGACCTCTTCCACCCCTCCCGCGGCGGCGAAAAGTTCATGGAGTTCGCCTACTTCAACGCGGTCATCCGCAGCACCCATTTCCCGCCCTTCGACCCCTGGTTCGCGGGCGGCTACATCAACTATTACTACTTCGGCTACGTGCTGCTCGCCTCCGTCACCCGCCTGACCGGGATCGTGCCCGCGGTCGCCTTCAACCTCGCGGTGCCCACCTGCTTCGCGCTGCTGGTCGTCAACACCTGGTCGTTCGTCGCGAACATGCTGCGCGCGCTCGCGCGGGAGCTGCGGTTCCGGTCGCCATGGGCTCCGCTCGCCTTCGGCCTGACCGGCCCGCTCTTCGTCGCCGTGCTCGGCAACCTCGACATGGCGCGGCGAATCGGCCGCGGCGAGTGGGGGTACGGCGCCCCGGGGCCCGACGCGGGTCTCGGCCTCGGCGCGGTCGGCGACGTGGTCCGCGGCGCTTGGCTCGCGTTCGCGAAGCACACCCCCCTGCCCAGCGACGCCTTTTGGGCGCCCTCCCGCGTGATCGACGGCACGATCAGCGAGTTCCCCTACTTCACCTTCCTCTTCGCCGACTTCCATCCGCACCTGATGGCCCTGCCCTTCACCGCCGCCGCCGCGATCGTCGCCCTCGGCGTCCTGCTCGACAAACGCTGGCCGACCCAGTCGGACGAGCAGTCCGCCGTCCCCGAGCACCCGATGTTCGCGATCGACCAAGGCTGGCGCGCGTGGCTCCGTTCGATCCCGCGGCGCGCGTCGCTGGAGCGACTGCCGCTCGTCGGGATGGCGGCGTTCATCACCGGCGCGCTCTATCCGTTGAACACCTGGGACTTCCCGACCTACCTGCTGGTCGTGGTCGGGGCGTTCGCGCTCCTGGAACTGCTCTCGTCCGTGAAGAGCGCGCCCGTCGCCGCCGGTCCGACGGTCGAGGGCGTCGAGGGTCCGGCGACCCCGCTCCAATGGGACTTCTCGTTCGGCGCCCTGCGGCGCGCGGCGATCTGGGCGGGCGCGACGGTCGTCCTCGGCCGCCTGCTCTTCCTCCCCTACTACGCCCACTACGAGATCCCGAACAGCGGCTTCGAAAAGTGGAAGGACGCCTCGCCACCCGGCCAGTACCTGATCATCCACGGCATCCTGCTCTTCTTCGTCGTCGGCTTCCTCTTCGCGGAACTGGCCGTCGGCGCGCCACGCCGCTGGCGCCTGCCGCTGCTCCGGCCGCTCGGCCTCTCGCTCAACCGCGGCGGCGACGGCTCCGGGCCGCATCGACTCGACGCCTCACTCTCCTACGGCGCGACGTCCGTCTTCGTCCGTCCCACGGTCGTCGCGGCTGCGCTCGCCGGATTCGCCGCGATCCTCGCGATCGCGACGAGCAACATCGTTCTGCTCCTCGCGACCGGGCTCGGCCTGACCGCGCTCGTCGCCTGGCATCGCCGCCGCGACCCGCTGCGCCTCTTCCTGCTCGCGTTCGTCGGCTTGGCGTTCGGCCTCAGTCTGGCCGTGGAGCGCTACGCCCTGCGTGGCGACGTGGGCCGCATGAACACCGTCTTCAAGTTCTACCTGCAGGTCTGGACGCTCTTCGGGCTCGTCGCCGCCGTCGGCTCGGTGATGCTGATCGTCCGCCACCGCTCGATGCTCGGCTCCTACGGCCGCGCGGCCTGGGCGGTCGCGGCGGTCGTGCTCCTGATGGCCGGCCTCGCCTACCCCGCGCTCGCGACCCCCGCCCGCCTGCGCGACCGCTTCGACCCCCTGCCCCGCTCCCTCGACGGCACGGCCTACATGCAGGCCGCGGTCTACGACGACAACCCGCCGGACGGCGACCCCGCGGCCTACACGCTTGCGTCGGATCTGGCCGGGATCAACTGGCTGCTCGACAACGTGAAGGGCTCGCCGGTGGTCCTCGAATGCAACACCCCGACCTATCGCTGGGGTTCGCGGATCAGCGTCAACACCGGCCTGCCGACCGTGATCGGCTGGGACCGGCATCAGACCCAGCAGCGGATGGGCTACCGCCCGCTGATTGAGAAACGCCTGCAGGACGTCCAGACCATGCTGGGCGCCAACGAGCCCTTCGCCAATGTGCGCCCGCTCCTGGACAAGTACCACGTCCGCTACGTCTACATCGGCCAGCTCGAGCGCGCCTACTACTCGCCGCCCGCGCTCGCCAAATTCACCGACGCCGCAAAGACCGGGGCGCTCAAGATCGTCTTCCAAACCAGCGACGTCACGATCTACGAATACGCGGGACCGTAGGATCGCAACCGGAGGAGACGTCGCGATCGTCGGCGTAGGGGAGGGTTCCGTGCCCTCCCTCGCCCGAAGGGCGACATCTCGTTCCCCATCGACGCGTCGGCGTCATTGAACGAGGTCATGGCCTGCGGGCCATGGGAGGGCACGGGACCCTCCCCCACGACGAAGATCGCAACGTCTCCTCAGGTTGCGATCCCACGGTCCCTACGGTTCCGCGTGTTCGTAGATCATGACGTCATTCGTCTGGAAGACGATCTTGAGCGTCCC
>JBPCRG010000611.1:0-2728 GCA_050997095.1 Thermomicrobiales bacterium
CGAACTCCGCGACGCGATCAGCGCGCCGGTGGCGACGATCGTGGAGCTGGTGAAGACGGCGATCGAGGAGACGCCCCCGGAGCTGGTCGCCGACATCATGGAGCAGGGGATCACCCTCGCGGGCGGAGGCGCGCTGCTGCTCGGCCTCGACCGCCGCCTGCAGCAGGAGCTGCGGATGCCCGTCCGGCAGGCGGAGGACCCGCTGACGTGCGTGGCCCGCGGCACCGGCCGGGTCGCCGAGAGCCTGCACCTCTACCAGCGCGTCCTCGCCGGCGGCTCGGAGCTGCGGCGGCGGTAGGTCGGGGAGAGATAGGTGGATTATCGGCGTTCGGGAGATGACGCGCCGAGGTCCTGCCGGGGCTTGGCCTCGGTGAACGATGTCTGGGGAAGACGTTCCTGAGTGGTCCGTCCGTCACCAAACGACCCGTCGAAACGACGACGAGATCCTTCGTCGGAATGACAACAAAGGGGAGTCATCCTGAGGCACGAAGGATCTCGTCGTCGTCTCGTGATCCCGGTGATCGAGGATGGACAGAGCATTCAGTGCTCTGTCCATCCTCGATCACCTCTCGGTCGCCACAATCGCCCACGCCGACGCGGCTCCCCACCCCGTCATTCCGAGCGGAGCCCGCAGGCGGAGTCGCGGAGTCCAGGAATCTCTTCGAGCGCAGCGAGAACCGTCGTCGGTTCGGACGACGACAGATGACGATGCACAGACCACTCGATAGTCCGACTGCGGGCATTCTTCTGGTGTGCGGAGACCGACGAGATTCTTCGTGCCTCAGAGTGACCGTTTGAGCACGCCTCCCCCTTGCCCCCTAACTCGGTGCGGGTACCCTCCGGGTTCGGGCCGGGGGATGGGGGCCTACTCCCGTGGCGATCGAACTCCCCGCCGCCCCGAGCGGACACCTCTCGCCCCAGGCGATCGTCAACCGCCTTGCCGCGGCCGACGACGTCCTGCGGGACGGCCCGGTCGATCGCCCGCCGCATCGGCGGGCGGTCCGCGACACCGTCGCCTGGAGCTGCGTCCTGCTCGATCCCGACGGGCAGGCGGTGTTCCGCCGGTTGTCGATCTTCGCCGGAGGCTTCCTGGCGCAGGCGGCGCACGTCTGCGGCGCGGGCGACGACCCGCCGCCGATCCGCCTGCCCGAATCGGCTCCCGGCCGCGACCGTCCGATCCTGGACCGCTGCATGCTCTTCGCCGACAAGAGCCCGATCTTCAAGGCCGAGGATCTGCGCGACGAGCCCCGATTCTCCATGCTGCCGACGATCGGCGGATTCACCCAGGCCGAGCTGCGGCGGACCGGGGAATGGGACGCGGTCGGAGACCGGCATGCCGCCTGACATCCAACGCGGCCTCTGAGAGAAACACGTCGTTCTTACCGACGTCCGACCGGCGCCCGTCTCCCATGCTGACAATATTGGTCGCATGTGCTACAAACGTCGGACGCGTCCGTCCAGCCAGGCGTGCCGGATCGTGGCGACCGCGAGGGAGCATGACATGACCGCACAGTTCGCCGCCACAGCGAGGAAACGCGTCGTCCGCCTGCTGATATTGGCGGTGCTCGTCACCGGCGGCATGGCGACCATCGCGCCGGCCTCCGCCCAGCCCGTCTGCCCCGACGGCAAGATCTGGAGCGGGGGAGAGGGCCGGTGCGTCGACCTCAAGGACAACCTCCCCGACGGGGCGCCGCAACGGCCCGGGACCCCCGCGGCGGCCGAATCGGGCGTCGCGGCCGGCACCCCCACCGGGCAAAGTCGAGCCAACGACGCCACGCTGCGGGCCGGGGAGGCGTCGAACGGCTTTGCCCTGTTCTCGAAAGGCTGCCCCGCCGGGTTCGACACGCGCGCTGCCGATCGCGAGACCCTGTTCGCCACATGCACCGAGTCGGTCGGAGATGTCAAGGCGTCGCTGACCATCCACGCCGAAGCGTTCAACGACTACTCCTACGCCCCGCCGGACAATGGCGGCGCGAGGTGGGCCGAGATCCTTCCCCCTGGCGACTACGCGGTGTCGCAATCGGTCCCCCCCGCCTACGGCGGTCCGGCGACGATGATCTGCTATCAATCCGACCAGTACGCCACGGCGAACACCCGGTTCGACCTCGCCACCGACGTCGTGTCGTTCGTTCTTCTGGATCTGCAACCGGGGGAATATTGGTATTGCCATTCGTTTCTGGTCGCGAAGCCCGTCGCCGAGATCACGCTCTATGTCCGGGGCTGCCCCGAGAACTACGACATCTACACCAAGGGCCCGGATGAACTGCAGGCGGCCTGCACCGGATCGTTCGAGGGGACAGAGTTTCGGCTGACGCATCCGACCGCCGGGATCTCGCTCGCCCAGACCTCGAGCTTTTCCGCGGCGTCGTTCGTGGCCGTGCCGGCGGGTCAGGTGCGGGTCAAAGAATCCATGCCCAACGGGTACGGGGTGCCGGTCGTCTTCTGCCAGGTGCGCGGCCCGCAGGGGCAGACCACCGAGCAGTACGACAAGTTCGACGTCGGGAACGACGCCTCGATCGGGCTCGGCATGGACCAGTTCGAGTTCGTCGCCTGCGACTTCTTCCAGGCGCCCGGCGGCCAGCCCATCATCGACGGGCCCACGCTCCAGGATCAGGGCATTCCGCTGCAGCTTGACCCCGGCGCCGCGGCCAGCCCCGCCGCGCAGCCGTCCCCGTCCGTCGCCCCGGCGGCCGTGCAGGCAGGGACCGTCGGCCTGCGCCTGCACGGC
>JBPCRG010000618.1:0-2810 GCA_050997095.1 Thermomicrobiales bacterium
TTCTCTGCGCATTGCTCGGGGTGCCCCCGGGACGCGCCGTAGACAGCCGCAGGGTCGAACCACCGGTCCTGCACGACGGTCAGCGACCCGTCCGCCTCCAACCGCCGGTAGTAGCAGGTCGGGTATCCGTCGTGGCAGCAGGCCCCGATCTGGCGGACGCTGACGAGCAGGCTGTTCTGCTTGCAATTGAGATGGATGTCCTCGACGATCTGCTCGTGGCCCGAGGTCTCGCCTTTTCGCCACAGCTTGCCGCGGCTGCGGCTCCAGAAATGGGTCCGGCCCGTGGCGAGCGTCCGGGCCAGCGCCTCGGCGTTCATGAACGCGACCATCAGCACGGCTCCGGTGTCCACATCCTGGATGGTCGCGGGCACGAGGCCGTCCGGACCGAAGCGGACCGGCAGGGGCGACGCCGGTTCGACCATCTCCGGATCGGCCGTCATCGGCGCACCGGGATGCCGTGGGCGGCGAGGTGGGTTTTCGCCTGGGCGATGGTGTACTCCCCGAAGTGGAAGATCGAAGCGGCGAGCACGGCGTCGGCGCGGCCGGGGGCGAGGGCCTCGGCGAGATGGTCGAGGTTGCCCGCGCCGCCGGACGCGATCACGGGCACGGCCACCGTTCCGCCGATGGCCTCCAGCAGGTCGAGGTCGTAGCCGGATTTGACGCCGTCGCGATCCATGCTGGTGATCAGCAACTCGCCCGCGCCAAGGGCGGCGGCCCGCTGCGCCCAAGCGACGGCGTCGAGACCCGTATTCCGGCGTCCGCCATGGGTGAAGACGCTCCAGCCGAGTCCGTTCTCGTTCCGGCGGCAGTCGATCGCGACCACGATGCACTGGCGGCCGAAGCGTTCCGCCCCGGCGGGGATCAGGGCGGGCTCGTGGATCGCCGCGGTGTTGATCGAGACCTTGTCCGCGCCCGCCCGGAGCAATTGCTGGACGTCGTCGACGGTGCGCACGCCGCCGCCCACGGTGAGCGGGATGAAGATCTCCGAGGCGGTGCGGCGGACGACGTCGAGCATCGTGGCGCGGGAGTCGGAGCTGGCGGTGATGTCGAGAAAGACGAGCTCGTCGGCGCCCTCGGCGTTGTAGAAGGCGGCGAGCTCGGCCGGATCTCCGGCGTCGCGGAGATCGACGAACTCCACGCCCTTGACGACCCGGCCGTCGGTCACGTCGAGGCAGGGGATCACGCGCCGAGTCAACGCGGACGAGGCGGGGGCGCCGACCGTCACTGCGCGGCTCCCGGCTGGGTGACGCGGATCGCCGCGGCGAGATCCACCCGACCATCGTAGAGGGCGCGGCCGATGATGACGCCCTCGACGCCCAAGGCATCGACGGCTTCGACGTCGGCGAGCGTGCCGATGCCCCCGGACGCGATCACGCCGCTTCCGAGTGTTTCGTGAAGCGATCGGAGGGCGGGAAGATTCGGTCCGGCCAGTGTGCCATCTCGCCGGATGTCCGTGAAGATGAATGTCGCGACGCCGATCGCGCGCAGCTCGACGGCCAGTCGGGCGGCGTCGGTCTCGGTCTGCTCAAGCCAGCCCGCGGTCGCGAGCATGCCGTCGCGGGCGTCGAGACCGACCGCGACGCGGTCGCCGTAGGCGGCGGCGATGCGCTCGACGAATGGCCGATCGCGGACGGCGGCGGTGCCGATCACCACCCGCTCGATGCCGGCAGCGAGCGCGTCCTGCACCCGTCCGTCGTCGCGCAGCCCGCCGCCGAGCTGGATCGAAAGCGCGACGCTGGCGCGGATGCGTCGGATCGCCTCCAGATTTTGGGGGGAACCCGCGACCGCGCCGTCGAGGTCGACGATGTGCAGCCACGTCGCGCCGGCCGCGCGCCAGCGCTCGGCGGCGTCGACCGGATCGGCGTCGAAGATCGTTTCGCGGGCGAAGTCGCCTTCGATCAGGCGCACGCATCGTCCGCCGCGGATGTCGATCGCCGGGTAGACGATCATCGGGCGGCGCCTGCGGGAATGCGCCGTCGCTGGGCTTCCGAGAGCTGCCCGACAAAGCGGGCGATCAGCGCAAGGCCGTCACCGCCGCTTTTTTCGGGATGGAACTGAGTCCCCCAGACGTTGTCGCGTACAACAATGCTCGGGAAACGCTCGCCATAGGCGCCGGTCGCGGCGACGTCCGTCTCGTCGTCCGGCTCGGCGACGTAGGAATGGACGAAGTAGTAGAACGCCTCGGATCCCGCGTCGCCTGCCGGACCCGACCGCTCGATCCGCGATCGGTTCCAGCCCATGTGGGGGACTTTCAGTGCGGAGCCGAGCGAGCGGACCCGTCCGCGGAGCAGGCCGAGGCCGACGGCACCGCCCTCCTCCTGATCCCCGAACATCACCTGCATGCCGACGCAGATGCCGAGGAACGGTTTTCCCGCGCCGACCGCGTCGAGCACGGCCCGGTCGATCCCGAGCTCGCGGAGCCTCCGCATCGAGTACCCGGCATGGCCGACGCCGGGGAGCACGACCGCATCGGCCTCGCGGATGAGATCCGGGTCGGGGGTGACGATCGTCTCGGCCCCGGCGGCCTCCAATGCCCGGCGGATCGACGGCAGGTTGCCGGACCCGTAATCGATCACCGCGATCACGCCAGCATCCCTTTCGTCGACGGCGCGCGTCTGATGTCGCCGGTGATCCGGGTCGCATCGCGCAGCGCCAACGCGGCCGCCTTGAAGATGGCCTCCGCCGCATGGTGGGCGTTCCGGGCGCGCAGCAGGTCGATGTGGACGGTGAGCCCGGCGTTGACCGCGCAGGCCCGCCAGAACTCCTCGATCAGGCTGGCCGCGAAATCCGCGCCGATGACCGGCTCGGGC
>JBPCRG010000634.1:0-3517 GCA_050997095.1 Thermomicrobiales bacterium
CCCTTGCATTCCCATGCCCAAACCCGGCCGTGGCCGCAGACGATCAAGTCCGGAAACCCCGGCGCCGAGCCGACCGCGTACCGGGTGTGGTAAACCAAGAAACCGAGCGACTTCGCGGCGCGCTCGATGGCCGATTGCAGTTGTGCCTCCGTAAGCCCTTGCGTCCGCCGCGCCGTCGCCGCGCTCACGACCCGACGCCCGCCGACGCCCGCTTCGCCGCGATCCGCGTCCGCTTCGCCGCGAGCCGCGCGTCCAGCCGCGCCGTCTGCCGCCGCCAGGTCGCGGCCCGCTCCAGGTCCAGCCAGTGCGGGTGGACCGGCAGGTTCCCGTCCGCCGCGGCGTCGTCGACCACGCACGCCACGCACAGCGGCGGCGTCCCCCGGCCCTCCGTCCCGACCGCGATCCCGACGACGCCGCACCGGCAGCACCGCGCCGTGTCGCCCTCCTTGTCGCCCCGCGGATTCTTCATACCGTCCCCTTCTAGAACGGGCACGGCTCGACCGCCGCCGCCCGCCGAATCTCCAGAAGCTCCGCCCAAGCGGGCAGGTTCCGTAGTCCGCAGCCCTCGATGACATCCCAGACGGCGAAGTCCCCGCGGCCGCGCGAAAGATCGTGTTTCGCCATCGCCCGCGCGTTCTCGTCCGCCAGCTTCCAGAGCCGGTCGAACGTCCGCGCCAGGTCGTCCATCCCCGCGACGTGGTCCTGCGGCAGCCCCGCGACCAGCCGCCGCGCCTCCGCCCGCGCCGCCAGGTTCGCCGGCGACCCCTCCGGGTGGTCGCGGCGCAGGTCGATGTCGCGCAGCCGCCGCAGGATGCGCAGCCGCGTCGCGCAGGGCGGGCAGAAGAGACCGTGATTCCAGACTGCCGTCTCACACGCATCGAATGCGTCAAGAATCCGACCCCAAGCAACGAGCGAGGACTCGCCGCTCGATGCACGTGGCGAAACCGTGATCGTCAATCCCATGGCAGCCCCGCAGCATGACGTCGCGCCCTGCGAGCCCGTTTCAGGGCCATGGCGCACGTCAGACACCGGCGGCTGCCGGTGGTTTCGACCCGCATGTTGTCCGGGGTGAACGGGTGCCCGCGCTTGCAATGCGTCTTTCGGGCGTTCACCGCGGTGGGGCCGATTCCGCACAGCGTGTTCTCGCGGTGCGGAACTTGGCGAAGGTGCTCTGGACGTACGCATCGCCTGTTCCGACAGATGTGATCCACGTCCAGATCGGGATCGACCGACCCATTGGCGATAAGGAATGAAACGCGATGGGCGGGATGGCAATCGCCCATGAAGCTTCCATAGCCCGAAGACTTTGGCTTGCCTTGCCATTCCCAGCACGCCGAACCGGGCGCAATCGCCACCTTGGACCAAAAGCGTTCGATCTGCGACGCGTTGATGTGGATTGGTCTAAACTTGCTCATAGCCTCGCACCTCCAACACAGGTGACGACGGTCAGGGGGTGGAGCGGCGTGCTGATACACGCTTCCCACCCCCGAATTATATCGTACATACGATGTTTTTTCTACTTTTACATGCGCCCACACGGCGGCCTCACAGGCGTCGAATGCGTCAATGAGGCGTCCCCATGCCGCGAGCGGGGAATCGACGGTCTGGCGCGGTCCTGGAGCCGTCAGGATCAAACTCACGAGAGCAACTCCTCGACCGCCGTATGCAGCACGTCCTCCGCCAGTTCCAGACTCGCGAGCCAACGGATCCAGCGGGCGAAGTTCGCGTCGTCGTCGTCCTCCGCCAGCGCGTCCCAGCCGGCGTCCAGCTTGGCGAGCAGTCCGTCCCGGTGCGCCGCCAGGTTGGTCGCGTGCCGCAGCGCCGCGACGACCGCCAGCCGCCGCCGCTCCCGGTCGGCCCCGTTGCCGAGGCCGTGGACCGCGCGGACCGCCACCGTCAACCCGGCGACCATCTCGCGGGTGGTCTTCAGCGGAGCCGCCGACGCGATATCGGGGGCCGCGACGGCCGCGATCACGACGTCACCGCCTGATCGGCGACCGCGTAGAGGCGGCAGCCCGCGAAGAACGCCCGCGTCCGCATCGGCTCCATCTCCAGATGAAAAAGATCCTTGGCCTTCTCCCGCTCCATGCACGTCCCCTTCTCGACGATTCCCCACCGCTTCACGACCGTCAGCGCCTCCCGGCAGACCCCGAACCCGTCATCGGCCCCGAAGGAGGCCCAGTGCCGGCACCGCCCGCAGCACGGACCCTCCGGCATGTCCGGCATCTCCCGCTCGGCCTTCGCCGCCTTCCGCCGCGACGCCCGCGACGCCCGGAACGCCTTGTCGTCCTCGCCCAGATGCACCTTCGCGATCGCCACGCTGTGGTCGACGCCGGTCGGCATTCGCATCGCGTCGTCGTCGATCTGCTCCGGCATCCTCATCCTCCCGTCCGTTTTTTCACGACTATCATGTTCTATTTATCTCCTATATATATCTATATATAGGAGTGTTTTTGATATGGGGTGCTAGAAGGTGCTAGAAGGGTGCTAGAAGTCGGCTTCTAGCGGCATTCTTGCCGGACTTCCGGGCTTTTTCGGGTGTTTTTGGCGGGTGCTAGAAGTGCTAGAAGTTTTTGCGTTTTCGTTTTTTTTCTTTTTCCTTCTAGCGTTTCTAGCACCCCCGTTTTTCCCTCGATTTCTCCCGGAACTCCGCCACTTATGCCGCTAGAAGCATGTTTCTAGCGGGCTTCTAGCGCTTCTAGCACCTAGGGGTCCATGGCGTCGGTGACGAGGCTCAGGATGCCGTCGGCCGAGGCGACGATCTCCCCGTTGTCGACCATCGCCTTGATCGTCCGCGCGAAAACGCCGGGGCCGAGCTTGTTGCCGATGTAGGGCTGGATCAGGCGGCGCTTCATCGGCCCCTTGCGCCCCAGCGTCTCGATCACCTGGCGCTGCAGCCGGCCCTCCTGCGACTCGCCCCACATCGGGATCAGCGCCCGCGTGTGCCCCCAGCTCCAGGCCAGCAGCGCGATCGCGGCGTTGACATGCGGCACGTCCACCGCGCGGGCGCCGTCGGTGATCGCGTGGATCAGCGCGATCTTCTTCAGCAGCGAGCCGAGCCGGACCGACATCGCGTCCTCGCGGTCGTTCTCCTCGACCGACTCCGTGGCGATGTACCACTCGTCCCAGATCGACTCCGCCGCGGGCGTGAAGAACAGGCGTTGTCCCGTTCCGTATTCCGCGATCGACACGCGCACGCGGCGGAAGAGTTTCCACGCCGCGCGCTCGTCCAGCGTCGGCGGGGATGGCCGCAGCTCGTGACGGCGCCCGGCCACGATCAGCCAGCGGTTGAGGAACCCCGAAGCGCTGTGCGCGTTGGTGACGATCTCCGAGAGCACGTCCGGCTGGACGGTTCCCACGATCGAGACGACGGGATCGACGGCGATCTTGGGGTTGGGTTTGCTGGAGTTGCTCAGTGTTCCGGGCGTGTCCCAGGCGTCGATCAGCGTCGGCGCGATCGACCGGGTCGACTCCCGCTCCACGTTGTTGAGCAGCCTCGAGAACTCGGTCAGGTAGA
>JBPCRG010000657.1:0-4205 GCA_050997095.1 Thermomicrobiales bacterium
TCGCGGTCTTCGCGGTCATGCTGCTGATCTCGCTCTGGGTCGTCGTCACCTTCCCGAGCGGCTTCGGCCCCGTCCGCTGGAGCAACCCGACCTACTGGGCGGACAATCCGAAGACCGTCGCGCCGAAGTGGACCGCCTGGTTCGGCGGGGACGCGGTCGAGCACGTCAAAAGCACGCTGACCGCCCCGACCTCGACCACTGTGCGCGGCGCGGCGCAGATCCGCGAATTCGACGTCCCGATCGCGATCGACGGCGACACCCCGCCGTCCTTCCTCTCCGCGACCATCCTCGGCGTCGCCTACTCCTCCCGCGCGCCCGTGATCGTCGCCACCCTCATCCGCCCGGACGGCGGCAAGATCCGCCTGCTCAACCTGGCCGTCCCCGCGCCGCGCCCGGGCGAGACCGCGCCCTACCGCCGATTCTACGACACCCCCGAGCGCCAACTCCTTACCCAGCAGGAGACGGCGGCGACGTCGCTGGCCCAGTGGTTCCAGAAGCAGTACCCAGGGGCAGCCTCGCCGCCGGACCTCGCCGCCCATCTGAACCGCGGCCTCTTCGCGTCGCCCTCCGCCGACGGCTCGGGCGCGCTGGCCGTGCTCCGCGGCGCGTACACCTTGAGCGTCCAAGTCGTCGTGGCCGATCCGAAGGACGAGGTCGCCGGCGTCCGCGTCGTCGAAGGCGGCACGGTCTACGGCTGGATGGGGACCGACTCGATCGGGCGCGACCTCTGGCAGGGGCTGCTCTACGGCTTCCCGGTCGGCTTGCTGATCGCGACCCTCGCCGCGATCCTGTCGACCGCGATCGGCGCCTCCCTCGGCATCCTCAGCGGCTACGCGGGCGGCAAGACCGACGCCGTGATCCAGCGCCTCTCCGACATCATCTCCAACGTGCCGGTCCTGCCCCTGCTGATCTTCCTCGTCTTCGTCTTCGGCTCGCACCTCTACCTGATCATCCTGGCCCTGGTCGCGTTCAGCTGGCCGGGCCTGACGATCCTCGTCCGCTCGATGGTCCTGCAGATCCGCTCGGGCCAGCTGGTCGAGGCGGCGCAGGCGCTGGGCGCGTCGCGGACGCGGATCATGGCCCGCCACGTCTTCCCGCAGACCGCGCCCTTCATCGTCGCACAGATGATCTTCTTCGCGCCGGGCGCGATCCTGGCCGAGGCGTCGCTGAGCTTCATCGGCCTGGGCGACCCGAGCATCCCGACTTGGGGCCAGATGCTGGAGGCGGGCTTCCAGACCGGCGCGCTCTACGTCGGCTTCTGGTGGTGGGTGATCCCGCCGGGCGTGCTGATCATCTTCACCGCCGTCGCCTTCATGCTCCTCGCCCTCGCCATGGAGCCGATCGTCGATCCCCGCCTGCGCAAAACGAACTGACGTGCCGAACGCGCTTTCCTCTTCCGGCCCGATCTCCGACGAGCGCGGAGCGGCTTAGGCGCCGTCCTGAAGGCGGGCGCGCTCGGTCTCGACCTCCTGCCGGGCGGCGTCGGCGCGCTTGCCGACGGCCTCCGCCAACGCGGCGTCGAGGGCGTCGGAAAACAGGGGAGGGGCGATCAACTCGGCCGTCGAGGCGTCGAGGTCCAGGATGGGCGCGGCGGCGGAGACGCGGAGCTGCAGGGCGTAATGCCGGATCGACGCCTCGCCCCACGCGACATACGCCTCGACCGCGCCGGAGAGGTTCTCGACCGCGGTGCGATCGAACGTCGCCTGCGCCTGCTGAATCGCCGCGTCGGCCTTGGTGACGTCCGCATCGTAGGCGTCGACCACCTGTTGCGCCCATCGGCGGCGTCGTGCGCCCTGCTCCTGGCGGGCACGTCCCCGCGCCGTCTCGGCCTGCGCCTCGAGGTTGGACGCCCGCTGCGTCGCCGCCTCCGCCTCTCTCCGCGCCTTCTGCGCCTCGCTCAGCGCCCGTTCCAGATCGCTCATCTCCGAAGACTCCTGTCGAAGCAGGAGGCCGTTCCCGGCACCCCCGTGCCGCTCCGGCCCCGCACCTTTCTCAGCGCAACAACGTTGCCACGAGCGGCGCCGCGGATGGCACACATTCTGCCTCCAAACAATGGGTGAATGAGTTTGCCGCTTGGCGTCGATCGGAACGGTCGAAAGGATCTCGAGACGTGGATCAGAGTGGGAAGGCGCCCGATCAGGAATCGGGCACACCGCCGCCAGCACAGGAGCAGCGCCGATTCGGGGGGACGCGCGTTCGCCCCCGGGTCGAGGTCGGTCGGCCGAAACCGCCTCCCGAGACCCCGTCGTCCGTCCCCCTGACGCCTGAGGTGCTGGACGGAGGGCCCGGCGACGACGGCTTCGGGTCGGGATCGGGGGGGCCAGTCGGCACGGGCGGCGATCCGTTCGCGCCGCGCTCGTTCGCCGGAAACCGGGTGCGGGTCTACGGATGCTCTCCCGGCTGCCTCATCCTCAGCCTGCTGCTCTCCCTGATCCTGACGCTGATCCTCAACTCGATCTTCTAGAGCATGTGCAACCGCGGACGAAAGCGTCGTGAGCCGTCTTCGAAACTGCGGCGGCGCGCCGACGGTTTGCAGAAGGGCCGGACGGCGCAGTTGTCAGGCATCGCATGGCTCGGAATGAATGCTCCTCGTCTCCCCGTATGCACGGGGACAGCCGGTGTTTCGAGAACAGAGAAGAGGGGTCGATGCCTTCAATCAGTGTCGGGAAAGAGAACTCCGCCTCCATCGATATTTACTACGAGGATCACGGCTCCGGCCAGCCGGTCGTGCTGATCCACGGCTTCCCCCTGAGCGGCCGGTCCTGGGAGCGGCAGGTCGCGGTGCTGGTCGATTCCGGCCGCCGGGTGGTCGCCTACGACCGCCGCGGCTTCGGCGGCTCCAGCCAGCCCGCCACCGGCTACGACTACGACACCTTCACCGCGGACCTGGACAAGCTGATGACGGCCCTCGACCTGCGCGACGCCACGCTGGTCGGCTTCTCGATGGGCACCGGCGAGGTGGCGCGGTACCTCGGCACCTACGGGTCCGATCGGGTGGGCAGGGCGGTCTTCATCTCCTCGATTCCCCCGTTCCTGCTCAAGACGCCGGACAATCCGCAGGGCGTCGACCAAAGCGTGTTCGATGGCATCATGGCGGCGATCCGCAAGGACCGTTTCGCCTACCTGACCGCCTTCTACGAGAGCTTCTACAACCTCGACGTGTTCCTCGGCGAACGCATCGGCGAAGAGGTCGTCCGCGACAGCTGGAACGTCGCGGCGGGCGCCTCCCCGATCGGCACCCTCCAGTGCGTGCCGACGTGGCTGACCGACTTCCGTCCGGACGTGGCGAAGATCGACGTGCCGACGCTCGTCATCCATGGCGACGCCGACCGCATCCTGCCGATCTCGGCGACGGGCGGTCCCCATCTCCAGAAGGCGATCGCGGGCAGCAAACTCACCGTCATTCCGGGCGCGCCGCACGGCCTGCTCTGGACGCACGCCGAGGAAGTCAACGCCGCGCTGCTCGGCTTTCTGGACTAGCGCTCTGTCCAACATCATGTGCTGAGCCGGAGTCCCCGCCTCCGCCATCATCTTGAGTGGGCTGGTCAAGATCAATCGGCATCGTTTTCGACGTCGCCTATGACCGTCGGGAGACGGAGCCTCTGATCACCAGGCTGGTCGGGATCGTCCATTTGATCTGATGGGCGAGCGTCGTCTCGTCGCCTTCCATGAGATGGCGCAGGCGCTCGAACGAGACGCGGCCCATCTCCTCCCCCGGCACGTGCACGGTCGTCAAGGGCGGGTTCAAGGCGCGGCTGACGTCGATGTCGTCGAAGCCGACGATCGAGACGTCCCGCGGGATCGACAACCCCCGCTCCTGCGCCGCCCGGTACGCCCCGACCGCGGCTTTGTCGCTGACCACGACCACCGCGGTCGGCGGCTCCGGCAGATCGAGCAGGATCCGCATCTCGCCATGGCCCTTCTCGTCGGAGTGGGAGACGCGCGGCGGCATCAGGTCCTTATCCAGCCAGACCCCGGCCTGCTGCAGCGCCAGCATGAATCCCGCCAAGCGTTCGCTCAGGGTCCAGTATTTCGACGGGCCGCGGATGAAGCCGATCCGCCGGTGCCCCATCTCCAGCACGTATTTCGTGACCGCGTGCGCGCCGGCCAGGTTGTCCGAAAGCACGGCCGGGATGTTGAGCCCCGGCACCACGTGATCGACCATCACGACGGGGATGGCCGAGTCGGCCGCCGCCTGCACCCAG
>JBPCRG010000680.1:0-3137 GCA_050997095.1 Thermomicrobiales bacterium
GCGGCATGCTCATCAGCGCAGCCCCAGGCCGCGCGCGCTCATCCCGCGCAGGATCTCCGGCGTCCCGCCGCGGATCGCGAAGGAGGGCGCCTGCAGGGTGACGTGCGCCATGGCCTCCGAGAACAGGTTGCCCTGGTCGTCGGGACTCGGCTCCACCGGGACGAGGCGGCGGGCGACCTCCGGGAGATCCCGCTCGAACGCGGTGCCCACGTCCTTGACCAGCGCCGCCTCGGTGACGGGGCTCTCGCCACGCTCCAGCAGCCCCGCGATCGAGGTGGACATGCGGCGCAGCGTCGCGAAGTGCGCGACGAGCCGGCCGATCTCGACCGCCTGCCGCTCGTCGGGCTCGCCGCCGACATGATCGATCAGCTCGACCAGCACCCGGATATCCGACATGAAGCGGTCGGGTCCGGACCGCTCGTAGGCGAGCTCGCCCGTGACGCTGTTCCATCCGGCGCCGGGCTCCCCGAGCAGCATGTCGTCCGGCACGAAGCAGTCCTTGAAGAACACCTCGTTGAACTCGTGCGCGCCGGCGAGGTTGAGGATCGGCCGCACCTCGATGCCGGGCGAGATCATGTCGACGATGAGCTGCGACAGCCCCGCGTGCCGGTCCGTGCTCGGCGGCGACGTGCGGACGAGCGCTATGATGTAGTGGACGCGGTGCGCGTTCGACGTCCAGATCTTCGCTCCGTTGATGACCCAGCCGCCCTCGACCTTGTCGGCGCGGGTGCGGACGGCGGCCAGATCGGAGCCCGAGTCCGGCTCGCTCATGCCGATGCCGAAATAGCACTCCCCGGCCGCGATCCTCGGCAGGATCAGCCGCTTCGCACGCTCGCTGCCATGCTTGGCGATCTGCGGGCCGGACTGCCGGTCCGCGATCCAGTGCGCCCCGGCGGGCGCCCCGGCCGCCAGCATCTCCTCGTTGACGACGAAGCGCTCCAGGTTCGAGCGCCCGTGGCCGCCGTAGTCCGGCGACCAGGTCAGTCCGATGAAGCCGGCCGCCCCGGCTCGGCGGCTGAACTCGGGATCGAAGGTGGACCAGGAGGTCCTGTGCGACGCATACCCTCCCCGCGCGCGCTCCGTGCGGAGGAACTCGCGCACCTTGGCCCGCATGGCCGCCGCTTCCGGCGGCAGGCGAAGGGCCTCGAAACGGAATGCGCGCATCGGCATCTCCCTGCGGCCTGACCGCTCTCGTGCGTGTGTCACGGTATCGGCGAGGCGCAAGCCCGGCCGCAATCTCCGTGGGCGCCGCGCCGCCGATTTATCATAGATGCGATGGCTCGCGGATGCTTGGCGCTTGAAGCGGCCGCCGCACCCCATCAAGCTCATCGCATAGGCGGACGCAAGGAGCCGCCATGGGGGAGCGCGGGATGGTGATTGGCGCACGCCGGGACTTTCTGCGTTCGTCCGCGATCGCGGCGCTTGCGGGCCGGAGCTTTCGGGCGTCCCCGGCGGCCGCAGCGGAGAACTGGGACCTCTACGTCTACAACGCGGTCTCGACCGTCGCGGCCGTGAGGGGCATGGCCAGGATTATCGAGGAGATCGAGAAAGAGACGAATGGGGCTCTGACCATCCGGCTCCATCTCGGCGGCTCCCTGCCGATCAACACGACGACCATCACGCAGGCGGTGAGCGACGGCGTGGTGCAGCTCGGCGATGACGGCTACTTCCTGGGCAACGTGCCGATCGCCGGGCTGCTCCGCCTGCCGATGCTGATCCGGACGAGGGAGGAATACGCGAAGGCCGCCGCCATCATGGACCCGTATTTGGAGAGGGGGTTCGAGCGCCGGGGCGTGGTCGTCCTCGGCCAGTACCTCTATCCTTTCCAGGTGATCTTCTCGCGCAAGGAGCTGACGAAGCTCGCAGACATCCGGGGCCAGAAGCTCAGGGTGACGTCGCCCGAGCAAGGGGAGTTCGTGAAGCGGCTGGGCGGCGTGCCCGTCACCATCGGGGCGCCGGAGGTCCCGACCGCCCTGGACCGCGGGGTCGTCGATGGCGTCTTCACCGCCAGCACAGGGGGCGGCAACATCTGGAAGGACCTGCTGAAGTACAACTACCGCTTCGGCGTGAACTACTTCAATTCGGTGATCATCGCGAACAAGGACGCATTCAGCAAGCTGAGCCCCGGCACGCAGCAGACGGTGCGCCGCATCGTCAAGGACAACATGCCCTTGATGACGGCCGCGATGGCCAACGAGGAGGAGGACCTCACGCAGAGGATGGCCGCGGGCGGGATGGTCGTGACGGCGGAGAATGCGGCCGACGTGGCGGAGGCGACCAGGACGTTCGCGCCGTACTGGGACGAATGGGCGAAGGGCAAGGGCCCGGACGCGGTCGCTGCGCTGAAGCAGTTGCGCGCCTCCCTCGGGCGCTAGAGCATGTTCCGTTCGCCTTGGTTCACGGCACATGCTCTAGCCGTTGCTTGGGCGAGCACTCCTCCCGGCCAAGCGAGTCCGCTTGGTCGGAAAGTGCGCTAGTGGCTGACGTTCCCGTGTCGGCCGACGGCATGCCCCATGCCGTCGAGATGATCGCCCCGGGGCCGAGCTGGATCGAGACCGTCTGCGAGGGGCTGTGCTCGCTGAGCCTGCTTGCCATGATCGTCCTGATCGGCGCGGAGGCCCTAGCGCGCAACGTCTTCAACACCTCGCTGCAGATCACCGACGAGGTGGGCGGCTACCTCCTCGTCGCCGTCACGTTCCTCAGCCTGTCGGTGGCCGAGGCGCACGGCGCCTATCACCGGGTCGAGCTCGTCCAGGCCCGGCTCGGGCCGCGCGCCCGGCTTGTCTCGCAGATCGTGTTCGACGTGATGTCGCTCCTCGCCGCCGCGATCCTGACCTGGCAGCTCACGCGGCTCGCCCTCAACTCATGGCGCGCGGAGGACGTGGCGCCGACGCCGCTGCAGACGCCGCTCTGGCTGCCGCAGAGCACGATGGGGATCGGGAGCACGGTCCTCTGCCTCGCCCTCGTCCGCACCATCCTCGTGAAGCTGCGTCGTCTCCGGACGGGGCGCCCATCGTGACGCCGGGGATCGAGCTCATCGTCGTGCTCGCCGTCTTCGTCGGCCTGCTCTGCGCCGGGATGACGATCCCGTTCGCGATCACCGTCCCGGCGCTGCTCTACCTCGTCGTGCATGGCGG
>JBPCRG010000701.1:0-15073 GCA_050997095.1 Thermomicrobiales bacterium
GTTGTGACCCGGCCCACCGGGATCAGCGCGGCGAGGCGATAGACGCGTGCGCGGAAATCGGCTACGGTTGGTCCCTGACGCCTCGACATCTCCGATCCTCGCCTCATTTTGCACGACATGGAAAACCACAGGTGGTCAAAGCGCGTATCGTCAACAGGTATACTCTTTTGGACGCGTCCGTCGCGTTTTCACTGCTAGGAGCGGCTGCACTCGACTGTGCGTTGCCCGAGGTTCCGTCCCCATGCGCATGCTGATCAAAAAGGTCTTTGGCGACGCCAACGAGAAGGCGATCAAACAGCTCGGTCCGGTCGTCGCGGATGTCAACGTCCTCGAACCCGCGATGAAGGAACTCTCCGATCAGGAGATCCGGGCGCTGAGCGGAGAGTTCCGCCGCAGGAATCAAGAGGGGGAATCGCTGGACGACCTCCTCGCCGAATCCTTCGCCGCGACGCGGGAGGCGTCGCTCCGCGTGCTCGGGCAGCGTCATTACGACGTGCAGCTCATGGGCGGCGCGGTGCTGCACCAAGGCAAGATCGCCGAGATGCGAACTGGCGAAGGAAAGACCCTGACTGCCACGCTCGCCGTCGCGCTGAACGCAATCCCTGGCACCGGGGTCCACGTCGTCACGGTGAACGACTACCTCGCCAAGCGCGACACGCAATGGATGGGGCAGGTCTACCACGCGCTGGGCCTGAGCATCGGCTGCATCCAGCACGAGGAGGCGTTTCTCTTCGACCCCGATTGGGAGCACGAGGATTCGCGGTTGGCGCGGCTCCGCCCCGTCTCCCGGATCGAGGCCTACCAGGCCGACATCACCTACGGCACCAACAACGAGTTCGGGTTCGACTACCTGCGCGACAACATGGTCGTCTCCATCGACCAATGCGTCCAGCGCGACCTCGTCTACGCGATCGTCGACGAGGTCGACAACATCCTGATCGACGAGGCGAGGACGCCGCTGATCATCTCCGGCCAGGCCGAACGGTCGAACGACCGCTACTACCAATTCGCCCAGATCGCGAAGCAGCTCCGCGCCAGCCGCCACTTCGAGGTCGACCTCAAGCACAAGAGCGCGACCCTGACCGAGGAGGGCATCGACAAGGTCGAGGAGCTCGCGGGCATCCCCGAAGGCGAGAGCCTCTTCGACGAGCGCTACATCGAACTGACCCACTACGTCGAGAACGCGCTGAAGGCGGAGGCGATCTTCCACCGGGACAAGGACTACATCGCCCGCGATGGCGAGATAATCATCGTCGACGAGTTCACCGGGCGGATGATGCCGGGCCGACGCTGGAGCGAGGGTCTGCATCAGGCCGTGGAGGCGAAGGAGGGCCTGCGGGTCCGCCGCCAGAACGTGACGATGGCCACGATCACCTTCCAGAACTTCTTCCGCATGTACGAGAAGCTCGCCGGAATGACCGGCACCGCGAAAACCGAGAGCGAAGAGTTTCTCCGGATCTACAACCTCGATGTCGTCACGATTCCGACGAACCAGGAGATGATCCGCACGGATTATCCCGACCTCGTCTTCAAGACGGAGCAGGCGAAGTTCGACTCCGTGCTCGCCGAGATCGAGAAAATGAAGGGCGAGGGACGGCCGGTCCTCGTCGGCACGACCTCGATCGAGACGTCGGAACGGCTGAGCGAGATGCTCAAGCGCAAAGGCGTCGAGCATGAGGTGCTGAACGCGAAGCAGCACGAGCGCGAGGCTTCGATCGTCGCGAGCGCCGGAGCGCAGGGCGTGATCACGATCGCCACGAACATGGCCGGTCGCGGAACCGACATCGTGCTGGGGGCGGGGGTCAAGGACGCCGGCGGACTCCACATCATCGGCACCGAGCGACACGAGGCCCGGCGGATCGACAACCAGCTTCGGGGACGCGCGGGCCGACAGGGCGACCCAGGGTCGTCGCGGTTCTATGTCTCGCTGGACGACGAGCTCATGCGCCGCTTCGGCTCCGAGCGGATCGCCGGCTTGATGGATCGCTTGGGGATGGAGGATGAGGTCCCGATCGAGCATCGCGTGATCTCGAAATCGATCGAGGGCGCGCAGACGAAGGTCGAGGGCCACAACTTCGACATGCGGCGGCACGTCGTCCAATACGACGACGTGATGAACAAGCATCGGGAGGTCGTCTACGAGGACCGCAAGGCGATCGTCTCCGGCGCCGACATGTCCGATCGCGTCTCCGACATGATCGCCGCCGAGGTGGAGTCGATCGTCGACCGCTTCTCGCCCCAGAAGGGCGACGACATCGATTACGTGGCCCTGATCGAGACGTTCTCAGCGACGATCCCGGACGCGGACGTCTCCCTGCACGACATCGAGGGCCTGGCCCGCGACGAACTGACGGAACTGCTCGTCGCCAAAGCCGACGACGCCTACGACGGCGTCGAGACCCGATTCGGGGCCGAGACGATGCGCACGGTCGAGCGCCACATCATGCTCGCCGTGATCGACCGCCTCTGGGTCGAGCACCTGACGGCGATGGACGACCTCCGGGAAGGCGTCGGGCTCCAAGCCTATGGCCAGCGCGACCCGCTCGTGGTCTACAAAACCGAAGGCTATAAGATGTTCCAGAAGCTGCTGGACAACATCCAGCACGACGTCGTGCACACCATGTATCGCGTCCAGCCGGTCGTCGCCGAGCAGCCCGTCCGGACCAGACTGACCGAAGAGGCCACCACGAATCGCGAGACGTCGAATGTCTCCGCGACCGCGACCCGGAAAAAGAAGCTCGGGCCCAACGACAAGTGCTACTGCGGCAGCGGCAAGAAATACAAATACTGCCACGGTGCCGTGACGAGCAAAGCGGTCGTCTAGGGCTCTGTCCATCGTTAATCGACAGACCGAAACGGGGACGACGAGATCCTTTGGTCCCCCTCAATCGTCATTCCGACGAAGGAGGAATCTCGTCGTCTCATGTTCCCGACAACGGACGAAGGACAGAGCACTCAGACATCATGAGTCGGCTGAAACCGACCCTCGCCGATCACCGCAGATCGAGTCCTCGCGACGATCGTCACGTTGAAGACTCTCCATATGCCGACGCGGATGTCACGCGACGGGCCGTCGAACGTCCCGCCGACGGTCCTGCCGTGTCCCGACATTGCGGCTCCAGGTTCCGGCCGCGGCGATCGGGCTACTGGAACTTCTCGTCGTAGCCCTGAAAATCCCGGATGATCTCCTTGGTCTGGCCCACGATCGAGTCGACGACCTGAAGCACTTGCTCCCGTCGCTCTTTCGAGAGCAGCGCGTAGAACACGATGCCGGTCGCCGCACCCGCCCAGAAGACGGTCGCGCCCGTGTCCTTCCCCGCGTGCACGGTCGCGTCGGCCGCCCGCCGGGTCATCTCCCGCGCCTGCTCGCCCGCCACGTCGGCCCGTTGCGCGACGGCGGAGGAGGTGTCCCGCGCCTTGGCCTGCGCCGAGCCGAGGAGGTGGGCCGCCGGATCCGCGATCTCCTGATGCGCCGAGTCGAGGACATCCTCAGCGCGTTCACGCGCCATCTGCCATAGGTCCACCGCCGCCGCGGCGGCTTGGGCGGCCACCTCGCGGACGGTCGGGACGAGGTCGTCGCCGACCCGATGCGATGCCGCGCCGACGCTCCTGAAGGACTGGCCGGCGAGCTGGGTTCCAGCGTCCTTGACGTGCTGGGTGCCGCTCGCCGCGCGCACGGCCGTCTGACCGGCGATCGAGTGGGCCATCGCCCCCGCCTGATCGCGGAGGTTCCCGACCGTGTCCATCGCCTTGTCCTGATAGGACTTCTTTCTGCTCCGTCCGAGCATCGGCGCTCTCCCTTCCACGCTGTCGCAAGTGGCCGAACGATTAGGAGAAAGGGTAGGCTACGTTGTCAAGTTTCCGTAGAATTCAATCAAAGACCGACTCGATAGCGATGCCGTCCTGCCACCACGGCAACCGGTCGGCGCCGAGCGGTCCCGATCGAGAGGACTCTTTCCCGTCGTGGCGATTCCAAAGGCCGCGGTCGAACGGTACCTGCGATGGGCGGCGGCGGGTCGTCCGGAGCGCTTGTGGCTTTACAATGCGGTGGGAACGATCTGCAAGCACGTCAATGCTTTCCCGCTCCACGAAAAGGATCACGGTCATCAACTCCTTCGATGTCATCGTTGTCGGCGCCGGTCATGCTGGGTGTGAGGCGGCTCTGGCTGCCGCCAGAGCCGGGGCCCGCACGCTCGTGGTCACGTCGAATCTCGACCGTGTCGGCTTCATGCCGTGCAACCCCTCGATCGGCGGTCCCGGCAAAAGCCACATCGTCGCCGAGATCGACGCGCTCGGCGGCGAGATGGCCCGCTGCGCCGACCGTGCGGCGCTCCAGGTGCGCATCCTCAACGAGAGCAAGGGCCCGGCCGTCCAGGCGATCAGGACACAGGCGGACAAGTCCCTCTACGCCTTGGCGATGAAGGAAGCCCTGGAGCGTCAGCCGAATCTGCTCCTTATCCAGGACGAGGTGCTCGGCCTGCTTCTCGAGCTGCGGCACGGCGCGCTCGAAGCCGTCTCGGGCGTTTCGACGCGTGCGCGGGGAGCGTTGGAAGCGGCCGCGGTCGTGATCACGGTCGGCACGTTCCTGCGAGGCCTGCTCATCGCGGGCGAGTCCAAGGTCGGAGGGGCGCGTGCCGGAGACCGCGCGGACACCGCGCTTGCCACCTCGCTTTCGGCGATGGAGTTCAAGCTCCGCCGCCTGAAGACGGGCACGCCCCCGCGCATCGACGCCCGGTCGGTGGACTACGTCCTGACCGAAACGCAGCTCGGCAGCGCGGACCCGCTGTGGATGAGCCGCGATGGCCGGAAGGGCCGCCTCGATCTGCTCACGCTCGCGCCGAAGCCGGACGACGCACGCGGAGCGGTCGCCGGGGCTTGGCGGCCCCAACTTCCGTGTTTCCGCATCTCGACGAACGAGCGCACCCACGACGTGATCCGGGAGAACCTGCATCGCGCGCCGATGTTCAACGGCGGCATCGACGGGATCGGTCCCCGCTACTGCCCGTCGATCGAGGACAAGGTCGCGAAGTTCGGCGACAAGCCCTCCCATCCGGTCTTCCTCGAGCCCGAGGGGTGGCGATCCGGCGAACTCTACGTCCAAGGCCTGAGCACCAGCCTCCCGTTCGACATCCAAGACGCGGCGCTGCGCACCATTCCGGCGCTTCGCGACGTCGCGATCACGAGGTTCGGCTACGCGGTCGAATACGACGCGGTCGACCCGAGCGAGATCACATCCTCGCTCCAGTCCCGGCGGATCGCCGGACTCTTCCTTGCGGGGCAGGTGAACGGCACCTCCGGATACGAGGAGGCCGCCGGGCAGGGGGTGATCGCGGGCTGGAACGCGGCGAATCTGGCCCTGAACCGGCCGGAGATCCGGCTGCGGCGCGACGAGGCCTACATCGGCGTGATGATCGATGATCTCGTCAACAAGCCGTGGGACGAGCCATACCGGATGTTGACATCCCGCGCCGAGTACCGGTTGTCGCTCCGGCCGGGAACCGCGGACGATCGGCTCTCCGCCCGCGCCGCCGCCGACGGCCTCGTCACACCAGAGCGGCTGGTGGAGGTCCGCGCGGAACAGGGCGAGCGCGGGCGATGGACGATGGACCTGAACGAACTCCGTCTGCAGCCCGGCGGCGAACTCGCGGAGGCGGTGGCCTCGGCCGTCGGCTCGGCGATCACGCGACCGATGTCCGCCGCGGATCTGGTTCGGCGGCCGGAGGTCTTGCTCGCGCCGCTCATGGCGGCGCTCGTCGCGGAGGGACGCCTCGATCGTCCCGCGCCGACGCCGGAGATGACCTCGGGCGTTCAGGACGAAATCAAATACGGGGCCTTCGTCGAACGCGAGGCCCGCGAAGTGCAGCGGCATGCGTCCCTCGAACGTCGGCCGATCCCGACCGCCGAGACGTACCTCGGGGTTCCCGGCCTCCGGATCGAGGCCAGCCAAAAACTCCAGGTCCGGCGTCCGCGGACATTCGGGGAGGCCGGACGGCTGTCCGGCGTCACCCCGTCCGACATCGCCGCGCTCCTCATCCACGCGACCCGGCTGGAAGCCGCCGCGACGTGAGGATCCTGCTCGTCTCCGACATCCATTCCAATCTCGTCGCTTTGGAGGCCGTGCTGGCGCACTGCCCGGAATTCGACGCGATCTGGAACATCGGCGACACGATCGGCTACGGCCCGAAGCCGCGCGAGTGCATCGATCGGTTGGTCGACCTTTTCGCGAATCCGGTCTTGGTCGGAAACCACGACCTCGCGTGCATCGGCGAGGTCGACCCCGCCGAGTTCAACCCCATCGCCCAGATCGCGGCGAGGTGGACCGCCCTCCAGCTCGGGATGGACCACCGCGCGTACCTGCAGGAGTTGCCCGCATTGACGGTCGCGGAAGGCATCACGCTCGCCCACGGCAGCCCGCGCTCCCCGGTCTGGGAGTATGTGACCAACGCCTCGATCGCGACCGAGAATTTCGCGTGCTTCGAGTCGGAACTCTGCGTGATCGGCCACACCCACATCGCGATGTTCGCCCATCTCCGGGACGGCGCCGATGCCGCCGAGATCTATCCGCTGCGTCCCCGCGAACCGCTCGACCTCGACGTCGGCAGGTTCATCCTCAATCCGGGCAGCGTCGGCCAGCCGCGCGACCGGGATCCGCGGGCGGCCTACGCGCTGCTCGACACGGACCGCGGCGTCGTGACCGGTTTTCGGGTCGACTACGACATCTCCGCGACCCAGCGGCAGATGGCGCTCGCCAACCTGCCCGACGTGCTGATCTCGAGGCTCAACCACGGCGCCTGACCGCGGTCCCGCGCCGATTGCGTCGAAGCGTCGGGAGCGCCATACTTCGCGACTGCTTCCCGTCGGCCGGAAGCGGGATCCTGCGTCGGAGCGTTGCGCGAATACATGTCATCCAGATACAACCGCCTGCTGGTCCCGGTAAACGGCACGCCCGCCGACCAGGATGTCCTGCATCTGGTCGGTGACCTCGTCCATCGGCATCCGGCCTCGATCACGCTCATCTTCGTCGTCGAGGTCCAGCAGTCCCTCCCGCTCGACGCCGAGCTCCCCGATCAGATCGACCGCGGCGAGAAGATCCTCAGGGTCGCGGAGGACTTCGCGAGGCATCGACTCGGGCACAAGGTCGACGGGGTCACCACCGACCTGCTTCAGGCGCGATCGGCGGGTTCGGCGATCGTCGACGAGGCGATCGAACGGCGCGCCGACGTGATCGTGCTCTCCGCGGAGAACCGCTGCAAGCTGGGACGGACGTCGTTGGGCGAAACCGTCGCATACATCCTCAAGAACGCGCCCTGCGACGTCCTCGTCGTCCGGCAGGCGCCCGTCTGACAGATCTCGAAGGAGGCCCCGAGACGTGTACGTGGTGATTATGGGGTGCGGCCGCGTCGGGGCCCGCGTCGCGGTGATGCTCGACCACGCGGGCCACGATGTCGCGGTGATCGATGTCGATGTCCGCGCGTTCCGCCGTCTGCCCAACGATTTCAAGGGACAAACGATCGTCGGCACCGGCATCGACGAGGACGTCCTCCGTTCGGCGGGCATCGAGTCGGCGCAGGCGTTCGTCGCCGTCACCAACGGCGACAACCGCAACATCATGGCGGCCCAGGTCGCGCGGGCGATCTTCGAGACGCCGGAGGTCATCTGCCGGATCTACGACCCGGTCCGAGAGGACGCATACCGCAAACTGGGTCTGACCACGGTCTGCCCGACCACGATCATCGCGGCCATCGTCCTCGACCACGTGCTTGCCGCCGATGCGACGGCGTCCAAGATTCGGCCGGAGGGCTGAGCATGTACATCATCGTGGTCGGTGGCGGCAAAGTCGGCTACTACCTGACGAAGACGCTGCTCTCGGAGGGCTATGAAGTCCTGCTGATCGAGCGCAACCCCGAAAAGGCGGAGCTCTTCCAAGAGCGATTCGGCGCGGTCGTCGTCTCCGGCGACGGCGCCGAGGCGGGAACGCTGAAAACCGCGGGCGCCGCGCGCGCGGATGTCGTCATCGCCGTGACCGGCGAAGACGAGGACAATCTCGTGATCTGCCAGATCGCGAAGCGGAAATTCAACGTGGAGCGCACGATCGCCCGGGTGAACAACCCGAAGAATGAGCAGCTTTTCAAGATGCTGGGGATCGACGTCACCGTGAGCCAGACGAACCACATCATGCATCTGATCGAGCAGTCGATCCCCGGCAGCGCCTTCTTCCACCTCATGTCGCTTCAGCATCCGGATCTCGCGATCATCGACGCGAAGATCCACGAGGATTCGCCCGTCGCGAACAGAACGGTCGCCGACATCGCCCTGCCCGAGAACTGCATCATCGCCGCGATCAGCCGGGGGGCGGAGCTCATCCTCCCTGGACCGACGACCGCGATCCGGCCAGGCGACGACGTGATCGCCATCTTCTCGCGCGACAGGGAAGACGACCTTCGGCGTCTATTCGCCGAGCGGTAGGGCTTCGGTTCGGGTTTGGAGGCTCGCGATCTGCCCACGCCCAAGTCGCGCGGAGGGCGCCCTCGTCCTCTGCGCCTCGCGTGATCAGGGGTAGATTCCGCGCACCCGCGTGAAGTCGGCGACCCGGCCGATCGCCTTGACGAGCGCGGCCGTGCGCAAGTGCACGCGATGCTTCTTCGCCGTGGAGTAGACCGCGTCGAACGACTTGGTCATCACCTGCTGGAGGCGGCGGTTGACGTCCTCCTCGGTCCATGCGAACGCCTGCAGCGCCTGCACCCATTCGAAGTAGGAGACGGTCACGCCGCCCGCGTTCGCGAAGATGTCGGGCAGCAGGAAGATCCCCCGATCCTCGAAGATCGCGTCCGCCTCCGGCGATGTCGGACCGTTCGCGGCCTCGGCGATGATGCTGGCGTTCACCTTGCCCGCGTTGTGCCGGTCAAGCTGATTCTCCATCGCGGCGGGGATCAGGATGTCGCAGGGAAGCTCCAGCAGCTCCGCGTTCGTGACGGCCTCGGCCTCGGGGAATCCGACGACCGAGCCGGTCCGCTCCTTGAAGGCCGTGACGGCCTGGAGGTCGAGTCCGCGCGGATCGTGGATGCCACCGCGGGAGTCGCTGACGGCCACCACAGCGGAGCCGAGATCCGCCATCAGGCGCGCCGCGACCGATCCCGCGTTGCCGAACCCCTGGACGACCGTCTTCGCCGCGCCCAGGTCCAGCGAGCGAACCTTCGCCGCTTCCTGGATCGCGAAGACGCACCCTCGTCCGGTCGCCTCGCTGCGGCCCTCCGAACCGCCGAGCACGATCGGTTTGCCCGTCGTCACGCCCGGCACCGAGTAGCCGACGTTCATCGAATAGGTGTCCATCAGCCACGCCATGACCTGCGGATTCGTGTTCACGTCCGGCGCGGGGATGTCCTTGTTGGGCCCGATCATCATCGAGATCTCGGCCGTGAAACGCCGCGTCAGGTTCTGCAGCTCATTCATCGACAGCAGCTTGGGGTTGACGGTCACCCCGCCCTTCGCTCCGCCGAACGGCAAGCCGACGACGGCGCACTTCCACGTCATCCACATCGCGAGCGCCTTGACCTCGGCGACGGTCACGCTCTGGTGGTACCTGATGCCACCTTTGGTCGGACCCGGTCCGGTGTTGTGCTGCACGCGATGGCCGGTGTAGACCTCGACCGACCCGTCGTCCATCTCGACCGGAAAGCTGACCGTCAACTCGCGCTGGCAGTGGCTAAGGATTCGGCGCATCGAGTCCTCGAGCCCGAGCACCTCGGCCGCGATCCCGAATTGCTCGACCGCGACCTCGTACAGGTCGGGTTCCCGCTGCACGACGACCGTGCGCTCCATCGATGCCGCTTCGATCACAGACACGGTGCGTCGCCTCCTTCGCCGCAGCCTCGCGGCGTTTCCGGCCGCGTCGGCGCGGCCCCAACCCGAATGCTCAATGAATCACTCTGCGGCCAACGACTCCAGCAGCAACCGGCGGACGTCGTCCGGACTTGCCCTGCCGCCCGTCCGGCGCATCGTCTCTCCGATCAACCGTCCCACCGCCGCCTGCTTGCCGGCCTTAAAGTCGCGCACCGCGTCGGGGAAGGCGGCCATCGCTTCGGCGACCGCCGAACGCATCGCCGAATCGTCCTCCAGCGCGAGCAGATTCAGGCGAGCTGCCCCCCCAAGCGCCGATTCTCCGCGCTCAAGCTGCGGCAGCAGTTCCTTCGCGGCCCGTCCGCTCAGCTTGCCCGCGCCGACCGCCTCGATCAGTTCGCGTAGCTGCCCCGCGGAGACCGGCATCTCGCCGACGGGAAGATTGCGTTCCTTCTGAAGTCCGAGCACGTCATTGGCGATCCAATTCGCCGCCGCCCTGCCGGAATCGACCCCGCGGGCCGGACCGGCGACCGCCTCGAAGTAATCCGCAAGCTGCCGGTCGGAGGAGAGCAGGTCCGCGTCCTCCGCGCCGAGGCCGTAGTCCCGACAGAAGCGCTCGTGACGGGCCCGCGGCAGTTCCGGCAGCTTCGCCCGGATCGCTTCGACCCGCGCCGAATCGAAACTCAACGGGGGCAGATCAGGCTCGGGAAAATACCGGTAGTCGTGCGCCTGCTCCTTCGTCCGCTGCGGAACCGTCACGGCGCGGCCTTCGTCCCACCCCCTCGTTTCCTGAACCGTCATTTCGCCGGAACCGAGGACGTCGCGCTGACGCTGCTCCTCGAACTGCAAGGCGCGTTCCACCGCGCGGAAGCTGTTCATGTTCTTGATCTCCACCTTCGCGCCGACGATGGAGCCGTCGTCGGCGCGGATGGAGACGTTGGCGTCGCACCGGAACGCCCCCTCTTCCATGTTGCCCGTGGACGCGCCGATGTACCGGAGCAGTTGGCGGAGCGCGATCAGATAATCCTTCGCTTCGGCCGGGGACGCGAGATCCGGGTCGCCCACGATCTCCATCAGCGGCACGCCCGATCGGTTCAGATCGATCAGACTGATCTCCGTCCCCGTCGGCCCGGTGCGGTGGAGCAGGCGCCCCGTGTCCTCCTCGATGTGGACCCGGGTGATCCCGGCGCGGACCGACCGCCCTCCCGATGAGAACGTCAGCTCGCCGCCCACGCAGAGCGGAAGGTCGTATTGGGAGATCTGATAGCCCTTCGGCAGATCGGGATACCCGTAGTTCTTGCGGTCGAGTTTGCAGAACGGCGGGATCGTGGAGCCGAGCGCGAGCCCGGTCGAGACGCAGGTCTCGATTGCCGCGCGGTTGATGCTGGGGAGGGCGCCGGGGAGTCCCAGGCAGACGGGGCAGACGTGCGAGTTCGGCGCCGCGTTCGCATACCCGGCGGAGCACCCGCAGTACATCTTGCTCGCGGTCAGCAGCTGGGCGTGGACTTCGAGCCCGATGACGGTGGTTAAGGTTTTGGACCGGGGCGACGGCACGTGCGACAGCTCCCTTCTTGGCCGAGCGAGCCGCGACCCCAGGGCCGTCCGCGCCTCGGGAAAATCGGCGAAGTATATCACGGGCGTTGTGTGGCATAAGCTCTCGATCGATCGGAGGACGCGGACCCCTATGGTAAACTTGCCTCGGTTAAGTAGGCGTCCCGACCGTCAAATTAGGGTCGGTCGAATCCTGGAAACGTCGTCCCATTGAACCCGTCGGCAGGCGTTCATCAAAGTCATTTTTCCTTTGCCGCCAGGCGGCGGACTTCTAATGAAGGCAGGCACATCCAACGATGGAGACACGCGTTGAGACAAAGATGGTCACCGGCAAGATCAACGGGCAGGATGTCACCGTCCCCGCCGGCACCACCATCCTTGAGGCCGCCCGGATCTCCGGAGTCGAGGTGCCGAACCTCTGCTTCCAGCCGATGCTTCGCGCCTGGGGCTCCTGCCGCATCTGCACCGTCGAGATCCTCGGCAAGCGCGGGGGCCTAATCGAATCGTGCGCCACGCCGATGGGCGAGGGCATGGAGGTGCTCACCCACTCCGAGCCGTGCGTCGAGGCGCGCCAGTACGTGCTTCAGATGTACCTGATCGACCACGCCCTCGACTGCCCGACCTGCGACAAATCGGGCGAGTGCTACCTTCAGGACAACACCTACCTGCACAACGTCAACGCCAATCCTTATCGGCGCCCGAAGCTGGCGCACGCTTATGTCCATTTTAGCGATCTCATCGACTACAAATGGGACCGCTGCATCATGTGCAACCGCTGCACCCGGGTCTGCGACGAGGTCATCGGCGTGACCGCGATCGAGGCGACGAACCGCAGCCTTGAGGCCTCGATCTCGCCCGCGTTCGGCGAGGACCTGAACAGCACGCTCTGCACCAGCTGCGGAATGTGCATCGCGGTCTGCCCCGTCGGCGCGCTCACCGATCGGCACTTCGGCCACCATCCGTGGGAACTGGACAGCACGGAGACGATCTGCGGTTTCTGCGATGTCGGCTGCACGCTGAACATCGAGTCGAACAAAGGCATCGTCCGCCGCACCACCCACCTTTGGGAGCGCGGCGTCAACCACGGCTACACCTGCAACCACGGCCGCTGGGGCCACGAGCAGGTCCAGCATCCGGACCGCGTGCAATACCCCCGGGTGCGCGGGGAGAGCGGTTCCGCCTACGAAGTCACGTGGGACGACGCGATCGACTCGATCGCCGAGACGCTGGCGCACTACCAAGGCGACCAGTTCGCCTGCCTGGCCTCACCGGACAGCACGAACGAAGAGGTCTACGCGCTCCAGCAGTTCACCCGCGCCGTCATGGGCACCAACAACATCGACCGGCATCTCACCCCGAATCAGGTCGCGGTCGAGCAGGCGGTCCGCGCAAGCCTCGGCCGCGACGTGGTCAACACCAACAACCTCCAGGAACTCTTCTCGGACGCGAAGAGCGCCCTGATCGTCGGTCCGGATCTCGGCAAGACCGAGCCCGTCGCGTCGTATTGGTTCTATCACGCGCGCACGTACCGCGAAGCGAAGACCGTGGTCATCAGCCAGGACGAGTACCCGCTCTGCTGGCGGAGCGAACTTTGGCTCAAACCGAGCCCGGGGACGACCGCGATCCTGCTTAATGGGATCGCCCGCCAAGTGATCGAGCAGGGTCTCGCCTACGCGTCGGTCGCGACGGAGCCGGGGTTCGAGGCGTGGCAGCGATCGTTGGCGGACTTCGATCTGGCCACTGTCAGCCGCCTGACCGGGATCGGCCCGGATGCGGTCGCCCAGGCGGCCATGCTCTACGCCACCGGCGGCGCGGGAGTCAAAGGCGCCAAGGACGGCGTGTTCCCGCCGGCCCTGATCTATCAGACCATGGCCCACCATGGGCGAAGCGACGTCTCCGACGCCTATGGCGATCCCGGGGAGATCACGACCGCCTGCAACAATCTTGCGGCGTTGACGGGCAACTTCGGGCGCGCCGGAGGCGGCGTCGCATCCCTTCGCGGCCCGGCGAATTATCAGGGCGCGACCGACATGGGCGCCCATCCGGCCCTCCTGCCCGGAGGCACCGACGTCGGCGACGAGTCCGCCCGCGCCGTGCTGGAAAAGGCGTGGCTGACCCGGTGGGCCGAGAAGGCGAAGACCTCGAACGGCTTCCTGCCCGTGCGGTCGCTGCCGTCGGGGCGGGGCGTCGGCAACGGCGGCCTGATCCCCGCGATCGAGCGCGGCGAGATCAAGGCGATGGTGATCGACGGCGCGATCACGGGCCGCGACGCCCTGCTCGACCCCGCGCTGGGGGCCGCGCTCGCCCGCCTCGAATACCTCGTCGTCCTGGACTCCTACGACTCGCCGCTGGCGCGCCTCGCCCACGTCGTCCTGCCCAAGGCGATGTCGATGGAGAAGGACGGCACCTTCACCAACTTCGACCGGACCGTCCAGCGCGTGCGCGTGGCCGTGCCGGCCAGCGGAGAGGCCAAATCCGTCCTCGACGCGATCTCCATGCTCAGCCTGCGCATGGGTTACGGGATGGCCTACCGGCACCCGTCCCAGGTGATGGCGGAGATCGCCGCGCTGCTCCCGGAATACGGCGGGGTGACCTACGCGCGTCTGGAGCGGGGCGGATTGACCGTCCCTGTCGCCTCCTTCACGGCCGAGGGCAGTCCCATACTCCGCCCCGGCGCGAACGGCGTCGCGTCACTCTCGCCCCGGCTGATGCCGGCCGTCGCGCTCTCCGAGGTGGCCCTCGATGTTCGATGAAGTCAAAGGGTTCGCGGTCACGTTCAAACGCCTGTTCGCGCCCACGATCACGATCCAATATCCGGAGCAGAAGCGGGAGATGGCACCCCGCTTCCGCGGCCTGCCCTCGCTGCGGTCGGACCCCGACACCGGCGAGGCGCTCTGCGTCGCCTGCGGCCTGTGCGCCCGGATCTGCCCGACGTCCTGCCTCGAGATGCACGTCGTCCCGTCCCAGGAGGGGGACCGCGAGCTTGGGGAGTTCATCCTCCGCTCGGGCCGGTGCATGTTCTGCGGCCTCTGCGCGCAGGTCTGCCCCGTCGACGCGATCACGATGAGCAGCGAATACGAACTCTCCGTGCTCGACCGCGACGGTCTCATCTACACGAAGACCGAACTGGCGACGATCGGCGGCCAGTCGCCCAATTGGTGGGAATCGGGAGCGCCGGGTGCAAGCCAGTCCACATCGAAGCCGTAATCCACGTCCCCGCGCTCGCGTGTCGCAAGGTCGGCTGACTCCGAGCCGGCGTTCTCCGACCCGTCGGCTTTCCGTCCGAGTTGAGAGAGGGATCCTCGCATGACGAAGCGCCATCCGATGTTTCTCGCGGGGGAATGGGCCGAGTCGGCCGATCCCATCGACATCGTCAACCCTTTCAACGGCGAGACGCTCGGCACCACGTTCCAGGCGTCGCGGGAACAGGTCGAAGCCGCCATTGTCGCGGCGCAGAGCGTTTTCCCCTCCCTGCGCGCGACTCCCGTCTACGACAGGGTCTCGTTGCTCAAAGCGCTTGCGGCCAAGCTTAAGGAACGTCGCGACGAGGTCGCGCGGACGATCGCGCTCGAGGCCGGGAAGCCGATCCGCGACGCGGAGATCGAGACGGATCGGGGCGTCTTCACCCTCGAGACCGCGGCCGAGGAGGCGAAGCGGATAGAGGGCGAGGTCATCCCGCTCGACC
>JBPCRG010000017.1:0-9469 GCA_050997095.1 Thermomicrobiales bacterium
CGAAGCGGCTGTTCGGGACGACGGCGACGGCCAGAAACCGGAATACGTTGCTAAAGGTTTCGGCATCGCTCGAGGACTAGCATGAGGATCATGACGACGTTTCAATTGACGTGAACTCAGGCATTTAGAAAAGTCGCATTTGATCTGGTGTCTGTTGACGACGGGCTGCGTCGAGGTCCGTTTTCAGACTCAGCGCTGGAAAGAAATCAGCGAAGGCGACTTCTGATGGAAAAGGCGCGCGGAATCGTTCTGCGGTGTCTCCGAGACGTCGAAGCAGATACGGGAGATTTTCGTCCTGTGCGTACTCTCCGGCGACAGCGAGGTCTCCATTCTCACGCTCATAGATCAGCAGGCGCTCGCCGTCGCGGATGGGATCTTGAAGCTGTTCGAGCATACGACGCAGCCTTGGCTGTTTCTGTGTCGTTTCCGTTTTGATCATGGCCCACTGACTGATCTCGTCGACAGTCAATGAGCGGTTTCGGATGCGGTCCCCGAGTGCGAAATAGGCATCGCGCACACTGCCTTCGTCGCCGCTGACGAATCCGCGGGTGGCCAGTAGGAGAAAGTCACGGAAGCAGGGTTCCAGCCGTCGACTGCGAAGCGCGCTGCCTTTGAGGATCATCCGGTCGTCGTGGGTGAGCAGGGCGTAGGTCTTGACATAGATCGAGAGCATCGCACGATACCGCCCGTCATGCGCGAGACGGACTCCCTCTGGAAAGTGCCTGCCGATGTCTTGAATGAATCTCAGCTCATCGTCGAAGGAGTCGATTTCCGGTGGCGGCACGAAGTAGACGCCGTCCGTGTCCACCTCGATCGGAATCGCGCCCGCGTCGTTCAGGCGCTGGACGGCCCCCTTGATCAGGTCTTGACCGATCAACGTGACGCGTTCAGCCGCGTCGAAATCGTTGAAGAGTCCGGCGCCGAATCCAAGGTACCCGTAGAACGAGTTGATCAGCACCTTGAAGCTGCCTTGCAGTCCCTCCCAAACGGCTTGGTCATGCCCATCCGTCTCACGGCTTCGGGCTTTGGCCTCCAATCGCCGCCGCGTCAGTTCGCGGAGCATTGGCAGGTACGCATCCAAAGAATCTCGGGCCGATATGATTTCCCGCTGAAGCATGATCGATGGATAGAGGCTTTCCACGTCGCACTTGACGACGGGAGAGAATACTCCCGACTTTAGCAGCTCGGCGTGTCCACCGGGATAGTCCCGGGAGGGAGACGCGTAGGGGATGCTCTCCCGTTGGAAGAGATAGGCTCGAATCATCAGATCGTTGATCTTCGTGCCCGTGCCCATGGTTGCGATGTGCTGGAACGACCGTGGCAGGAGTTGAGTCTGATAAAACTCGGTCGGCAGCGTCATCCGGGCGAGCGTGTCCACGTCGCGCACGTCGCCGAGCGCATACCGCACCAATCGCGGTCGATCCTCCGACCAGAGTCGGCGAACATCCTCGCCGGCCACGAGTTCGCGATCGTCGGCGGTCAGCCCCAGCGCGTCGATCACGGGCTTCAGGCCGTAGCTCGTGAATCGCCCGCCGATGTCATACCGTTGGATCTGCTGATACGTGTCGATGATGTGGCGTCCATGGATGAACGCCGGGTGGTAGAGATGCGACGCGCCGCCGACTTTGAATCGCTGTTGGCGATCACCGATCCGAAGCGACGATCCGTCCCTGCCCCAGCGCACGTCGACCGACCAGCGCGCCGCCCGACGCGCGAGGAAGGGGAGATCGAAATTGAAGAGGTTGTGCCCCTCGATCACGTCCGGGTCGAGTTCTCGAATCGCCTCGCCGACTGCCGCCAGCAGTTCCGCCTCCGACGACTGCATTTCAAGAACGCGTTCGAGGCCCGCGCTCGTGCGCAGGGAGACGATGATGACTTCGTTGTCGTCGATCTCCGGATTGAGCCCCGTCGTTTCAATGTCAAGCTGGAGCCGTCGCAGATCGGTGAATTCCATCGATTTGAAGAGCGTCTTGCCGGAGAATGTGAGCAATTGGTCGACGGGTGATCTGATGTCGAGGAACGATTCGCCACCTGCCTGCGCGGCGCGGACCGCGTCCAGATACTCGTTCCATCGGGCGAACATGACGAGGAACCGGAGGGGCTGATCGCCGCGCAGTTCTTCGATGTCGGGCGACGAGCGCAGCGCAGCCCAAAACTTCGCGTCCGAGGCGATCAACCACGGTCGAAACGGCGTCGCCTCGACCTTCGTGGCCCCGTCGATGGTCCGACGATAGACAAGCATGCGGTTTGGACCGGCGGGTTCGACCGCGACAATGCGGTCGGTGGGATCTTGGCCTTCGAGATAGGTGGCCGTGAGCGCGTTGTCCAGGTCCTTCGCCCTTTCCCGCCGATCATTCCCGACGTGTCGCGAGCCCGGAGTCGATGATACGACGCCCTCGCCGACTGGCGGCTCGGCGCCGAAGTTCGTCCGTCACTTTTCGAGCAAAACCGTCGTGACCTCCGTACTATTGTCGCTCTCCACGTCTCTTCCTATCATCGAATACAGGTGCAAGAACGTCCACGTTGCGGCAGACACCCACGCGACAGCGGGCGCTCGTCCTGCGGTGAGAGCCGTTGCACCGGATTTCACCCGTGGCGACCGAAAACGACGTCGCATTTGACGAGCGTTGACCCGCCTACAGAGGAGCGACGCATGAAAGGCGGCAGCAAACTCTTCATTTTCGCCGGGGTGGCCCTCGCGGTGGTCGCCATCGCGCTTGGTGTCATGAGTTTTCTCGGGGGCGGGAAGGCCGACGCGAAGAAGGACGCAAGCGCCGCGAAAGTGACGATCGTCGAGGCCGCCCTGAACATCCCGGCGCATCGGATTCTGACCGTGCAGGATGTCAAGGAAGCCCAAGTCGCGGCGACCGACGCCCCGGCCGGAGGCGCCCTGTCCGTGCTGGACGTGATCGGCAAGGCGTACCGGGTGAGCCTCACCCCCGGCCAGCGTTTGGACGCCGCCCAGATCGAACAGCCCGGCCTGCGCAACGACATCGCCGACGGGATGCGCGCGGTCGCGGTCGCGGTGGATCCGCAGGGCGCGATGTCCGGGTTGATCCAGGATCAGGACTATATCGACGTCATCTTTCATGCTCGGATCAATTTGGTGCGGTGGCTTCCGACCACGTCGGTCCAGGTGACCGAAGACGGAACCTACGGCCTCAAGCCGTCGTTCATCCCGCCGGATCTGGAGCAGCCGAATCAGCCGTCGACGGGCGATCCCGGCTCAAAATTCGCGATCCGCGACGACGTCGGCGAGGCGCAGAACCTGGAGCCGCTCGCGAAGATCATGGTTCAGGACATCCGGGTGCTCCGTGTGGTCCGCCAAGGCGAGACGTATCTCGGCAACGGCGAACTGGCCCTGGCGACCGCAGCCATCGCCGCGGCGCCCGCCGCAGCGGGTGGCGACGCCGTGAAGAATGGCCAGCTCATTCTCGAGGTGACCCCGGCGCAGGCCGAGATGCTCACGTTCATGCAGGACAAGAAGCAGGGGTACCAGGTGATCGTGCGCGGGAAAGACGATCACAAGAAGGTCTCGACCACGGGAATCACCTATCAGATTCTCGCCACGAACACCGACTGGTCGATGCCGTGGCCGAAGTCGATCACGTCGCCCAAAGAGCAGAACCCGCAGGGGGGGACGAAAAGCTCCCCGACGTCGGCGTCGGCTCCCGCCGCCGCGAGTCCGACCCCGACCGGAGCCAACCCGGCCTCGGAGGCGACTCCCGAAGCGACCAAACCCTAGCGGGTGTCGGCGGCGATGGAACGACCATGGCCGCCGTCGCTCCATTCCCTTGAACTTCTTGGCGGGCCGCCCGAACGGATCCGCATTCACGTTTATGGACCACACGGAGCAGACTGATGGCAGGTTCCGGCAAAATTCGGGTGATCATCGTCGACGACATCCTCGAGAGTCGGGACAACGTCGCCAAACTGCTTCGGTTCGAACCCGATGTCGACATCGTCGGCATGGCCGAGAACGGCGAAGGCGGAATCGACCTCGCCTTCCGGCTTGAGCCCGACATCGTCCTGATGGACATCAACATGCCGGGGATCGACGGGATCACCGCGACCGGCAGGATCACGTCGCGGCTGCCCAACACCGCCGTGATCATGATGTCCGTCCAGAACGAGCCCGATTATCTTCGCCGGTCGATGATGGCGGGGGCGAGAGAGTTCCTCGCGAAGCCGTTCAGCCTGGACGAGCTGGTCGAGAGCATCCGGCACGTCTACCAGATGTCGCAGTCGTCCCATCGGACGGTCGCGGTGGCCGAGACGCACCATCACGGTTCGCCGAGTTCGTCGAAGTCGCGGAAAGCCCAGATCATCACGCTCTTCAGCCTCAAGGGCGGGGTCGGCAAAAGCACCGTCGCGTCGAACCTGGCGGTGGCGATCCGCAATCAGCATCCGGACAAGGAGATCGCGCTTCTGGACGGCAATCTCCTGCACGGAGACCTCGGCGTCATTCTGAACGCGACCGACAACAAGACGATCGCCGACATCGTGCGGAACTTCCAGACGCTGGACCGCGATCTCGTCACCGACATCCTGGTCACTCACTCGTCCGGGTGAAGATCCTGCTCGCGCCACCTGATGCGCAGTCGGGGGAGCAGGTGACGGCCGAGCACATGCGGCAGATCATCCAGCACCTTCACGTGATGATGGACTACATCATCGTCGACACGCGCCCATCGTTCGACGAAGTCACGTTGTCGCTGCTCGACCACTCGGACCGCATTCTGCTGCTGTTGACGCTGGAGTTGACGGCGATCAAGGGCGCCAAGCAGTACCTCGAGCTGAGCGATCTCCTCGGGTACGACAGCGACAAGATCTCGCTCGTCCTCAACCGCGCGACCGTCGCCTCCGGAATTCCGGTCGCGGACGTCGGCAGCAGCCTGAAAGGCGAAATCATCGCCAAGCTCCCGGACGATGCACCGCTCGTGCTTCGGGCGATCAACGAGGGCGTGCCGTTCGTCCAAAGCTCCCCCGGCAGCGCGCTGTCTCAAGAAATCATCAAACTGGCCGGTTGGATCACGCGGGACGGCGTGGCGGCGACCGAGGACGACGGTGCGGCCCTCGTCCCGGCCGCGGGAAAGTTCAGCCGGTGGATTCGCCCGGTCGTCCGCAAGAGGACGGGCTGAATCGACGGCGTCGGTCCGCGGAAACGTCCGCGGTCGTCAAACGGGACGGGAAACAGTCGACGACCGGTGAGACGGTTTTGATCTCGGAGGCGACGTCTTATGTCACTACTGAAACGCCTCAACGCGGAGACGCCGCAGCCCACGCTCCCGACCGGAGCGACCCGACCCATATCGCCGCGGCCGGCCGGAACCGGAGCGATCGGCACGGGCGAGCTGATCGCCCGGCAGACGTCGTCGATCGCGTCGGTCAACTCGACGGCCGAGCTTCTGGCCTCGCCGCCGAGGCCCACGGCGACCGCCGCCGAAACTGCGGTGGCGCGGCAGCGGACGACGCAGAAGCAGGATTCGTTCAACGAGCTGAAATCGCGGATCCAGAACCGGCTGATCGCCGAACTCGATCCACGGATGGATCTCGGCAACGCCGACGAGGTCCGCCGAACCGTCGAGGAGACGTTCTCGTCCGTGCTCGAAGCCGAGGCGATCACGCTGACGCGGGTCGAGCGGCTGCGCCTCTTCGAGTCCATCTCGGCCGAAATCCTCGGGTACGGGCCGATCGAGACGCTGCTCAAGGACCCCACGGTCTCCGAAATCATGGTCCACGGGCCGAAGTCGGTCTACGTCGAGCGCAGCGGTCGGCTCGAGCTCTCGGACTGCCAGTTCAACGACGACGAGCATGTGATGCGGGTGATCGACCGGATCGTGTCGCCGCTCGGCAGGCGCATCGACGAGTCGTCGCCGACGGTGGACGCCCGCCTCCCCGATGGTTCCCGAGTCAACGCGGTCATCCCCCCGATCGCGCTCAACGGTCCGACGGTGACGATCCGGAAGTTTTCCCGAGATCCTTTCACGGTCGAGGACATCGTCCGGTTCGGCACGTTCACCGCGGAGATGGCCACCTTCCTCAAGGCGTGCGTCGAGGCGCGGCTGAACATCGTCGTCTCCGGCGGCACCGGATCCGGCAAGACCACGATGCTCAACGTGCTCTCGTCGTTCATCCCCGACGACGAGCGCATCATCACGATCGAGAACGCCGCGGAGCTGCAGCTGCGGCAGGACCACGTGGTCCGGTTGGAGTCGCGGCCCTCCAACATCGAAGGCAAGGGCGAGATCAGCATTCGCGATCTCGTGATCAACGCGCTGCGGATGCGTCCTGAGCGGATCGTGGTCGGGGAGTGCCGGGGCGGCGAGGCGCTGGACATGCTCCAGGCGATGAACACCGGCCACGACGGATCGATGACGACCGCGCATGCGAACAGCCCGCGCGACACGCTCTCCCGCCTGGAGACGATGTGCCTGATGTCCGGGATGGATCTGCCGATGAAGGCCATCCGCGAGCAGATCGCATCCGCGGTCGGCCTGATCGTGCAGCAGGACCGGATGAAGGACGGGACGCGCAAGATCACCAGCGTCACGGAGGTTCAGGGCATGGAAGGGGAGGTGATCGTGCTGCAGGACATTTTCACCTTCCAGCAGACCGGTGTGGAGAACGGCAAGATCGTGGGACGGATGAAACCGACGGGGATCCGGCCCAAGTTCATTTCACGGTTCGAAGTCGGCAACATCTACCTTCCGCCGAACATCTTCGGCGCAGGCATGAGTTTCTAGAGCGGCGACGGCGGACGGACCCAAAGCAAGAACGGTCATCGCGGATGCGGATATCACGACGGTTTCTATCCGAGAGGCGGCATCGATGAGTTCTCCCATCATCCTGGTCGGCCTCATCGCCGCGATGGCCGTCGCGTTCGTGCTGGTGGGCCTCCGCCGGAAGAACGCGAACAGCAGCGCCGACGAGGTCATGGAGCGGATGGGCCGTTTCGCCACGAGGGAGGATTTCCTCACGGTGAGCGAAGGCTCCGGCCGGCATGAGGCGAACAGGGTCGCCCAGAGCGTCGAGGAGATGTTCAAGGGGCGGCGTGTCGCCGACAAATCCGCCTCCCTGCTGACTCGGGCGGACCTGCGGATGACGGTCGGCGAATTCATCCTGATTCGGCTGTTGGCGGGAGCGGGGGGTTTCGCGCTCGGCTTCATCGTGCTTGCCAGGTTTGTGCCTGCGTTCGGCATCCTATCCGGCATCGTCACCGGATTCATCGCGTTCGGCGCCCCGTCGGTCTACCTTGGCATGAAGGCGAAGAGGCAGACGAAAAAGTTCGTCGATCAACTGGGGGACACCATCACCCTGATGGCGAACTCGCTCCGAGCCGGATTCAGTCTGCTGCAGACGATGGAGATGGTCTCGCGGGAGACGAAGGATCCGATCGGCGTCGAATTCCGCCGGGTCGTGCGCGAGGTCGGCCTCGGCGTCAGCCAGGAGGAGGCGATGGGCAATCTGCTCCGTCGCGTTCCGAGCGAGGACCTGGATCTGCTCATCACCGCCATCAACATTCAGCACGAAGTCGGCGGCAATCTCGCGCAAATCCTGACCACGATCGGCGTGACGATCCGGGAGCGGGTGCGCATCAAGGGCGAGATCGGCGTCTTGACCGCGCAGGTGCAGATGTCGGGATACATCATCAGCCTGCTTCCGGTGGTCATGGTGGGAGTCATCTTCCTGGTCAACCCGAGCTACATGATGGCCCTATTCGCCTGGCCGTGGATCTGCATGCCGATCGCCAGCATCTTCATGATCACGGCTGGATTCTTCATCATGAAGAAGATCGCGACGATCGAGATCTGATTCGCTTCGAGGTCTCCGGAGATCCCGTCGACTGAAAGGATTGAACCGAATGCCCGCTCAAATGATCATCATCATCGTTGGATTGCTTGGGATGGGCATGACGATGCTTGGGATGGCTCGCCAACGACGGGGAATCGTCAGCATCGACGAGCGCCTGTCGACCTTTGCCGAACGGACGCTCACGCTGGAGGAGCGCGAGTTTCAACAGGGCTTCGCGGATCGGCTGATCAAGCCGATGGTCCGGAAATGGTCGACGTTCATCGGTGAGCGCTCCGGAGCCAACTCGGTCGAAAAAGTGCGGCACAAACTCTCCCAGGCGGGAAACCCCAGCGGTCTTGGACCCGTCGAGTTCGTCGGGCTGCGGCTTCTCCTCGCTTTGGGATTGGGAGCCGGAGCCTTTTTGCTCTTCTTCGTCACCACCGCGAGCGTCACCAGCGCGCTGTTGTTCGCCGCCGCGCTGGGGGCATTCGGGTTCATGCTTCCGGGAATATGGCTTAGTTGAAAAATCAAATCACGGCGCAGGGAGATCGTCCGTGCGCTTCCCGACGCGATCGATCTTCTGACGATCAGCGTCGAGTCCGGTCTTGGTTTCGATCCGGCGCTGATGCGAGTCGCTGAGAAATGGGACAACGCGTTGACCAGAGAGTTCGCCCGCGTCCTCTCCGAAATGCGGATCGGCAAGAACAAGCGAGACGCACGGCGGGAGATGGCGGGGCGCGTCGATGAGGACGGGCTCTCCACGTTCGTCTCGTCCGTCGTCCAGGCCGACCAGCTCGGCGTCGCGATCTCCCAGGTCTTGCGCATCCAGTCGGACGCCATGCGTGTTCAGCGAAGGCAGAAGGCGGAAGCGCTGGCGCAAAAAGCTCCTCTCAAGATGCTCTTCCCGATGGCGCTGCTGATTTTCCCCGCTCTCTACGTGGTCATTCTTGGACCGGCCGTCCCTCAATTGATCAGTGCCCTCAAGTAGCCATTTCTTGCGACAATGCTCCGGTCGGAGGTGGACGAAGGTGCGCTTCGACCGACCGGAGACCCCTTTGATGGTCCGAAACGCCGCTCGTCTGTTGCTTGATGTGGTGTATCCGCCGAGGTGCGCGGGGTGCGGCCACCCCGGCGCGTGGGTCTGCGACGAGTGCGAGCCGCGTGCGCGTCGAATCGAGTCGCTGACATGCGAGCGCTGCGGGGCCGGCCATCCGGCCGACGAATGTCTGTGCGCGGAGCTCGATCCGGCGCTCGCCGTCGTCCGGTCGGTGGGTCTTTATGAAGCCTGGCTGCGCCGGGCGATCGTCAGCTTCAAGTATGAGCACGAGTCGGCCCGTGCCGAGCATCTCGGCGCGCTGCTGGCGACAATCGCGGTCGATCGGTGGCAGGTCGATTGTCTGGTCCCGGTTCCGCTGCATCCTCGGCGCCTGCGCGAGCGCGGATACGACCAAGCGGCGCTTCTCGCGCGGCGGGCGGGTTTCCTTCAGCATCTCCCCGTCGCCTCCGCCTTGGAGCGGACGCGGCCGACCCCGCGGCAAGTCGGCCTGTCGGGGCCGGAGCGGGTGTCCAACGTCGCGGGCGCGTTCGCCGTCTCTCCGTCGGCGACAGTGCTCGGCCGGCGGATACTGCTGGTGGACGACGTGCTCACGACCGGCTCGACCCTCAGCAACTGCGC